>DASWGL010000144.1:0-5110 GCA_036393735.1 Gemmatimonadaceae bacterium
CCTGCAGCGATGACAGAACTACGGGTCCCGCCGGCCAGGGCGCCTTCGCACACTACGTAGCGATCGGGACGAGCCTCAGCATGGGTGTTCAGTCGGACGGTGTCGTTTATTTCAGCCAGCAGCAGGATTGGACCAGACTTCTCACGCACCAGGCATTCGCACAGTATACGCAGCCACTCGTTGCGCCTCCTGGTTGCTTCTCGCCGTTGATCGCTCCGCTGCAACTCAGTAGGCGTTTAAGCGGAATCAGCGCGGCCGCAAGTCAGACCACCAGCATACCCGACACGGCTTGTACTTCGTTCGGCGCTGTCACGCTTCCGACGAATGATGTCGCCATCGACGGCGCGAATACCTACGATGCGCTTTATGTGACGCCGGAGACCGCATCGGTCGAGGGTGTGAAACGCCGCCGTCAATATCGGCTCGTCCTGCCGCCGAAGACCTCTCAGGTCACGGCGATGATGCAGCAGAAGCCGACGCTGGTCTCGGTGGAGCTCGGGGCGAACGAAGTTCTTGGGGTAGTCTCGGGATTACTCTTTCCGAAGGCGGGATATCGCGGCGCGGCGGCGCAAGGCACATTCGTTCCGAATACCGTGTGGCAACCCGTGTACGATGCGCTCATCGACAGCGTCAAGAAGACTGGCGCAAAAGGGTTGCTCGTCGGACTTCCGAAGGCGAATGGGTTCGTCTCATTGCGTACTGGAGACGAGCTATATGCGGATCGCACTGCTTTCCAGTCTTTCGGCGTCATCATCGCGGCCGATTGTCAGGGCAGCGCAAACTCGATCTTCGTTCCGATCAAGGTTCTGAACGCGGTTGGTGCCGCGCAGGCTACAGGACAGCCGCAAACGTTGAGCTGCGCGGACACGCCTGGGGCGCAGGACAACATTCTCACGCCCGCGGATCTTCAAGTGGTAAACGGTGTGATCGACGGGATGAATGCCCACATCAGTTCAGTGGCCCAGGCCAACGGGTGGGCTTACCTGGATCTCAGCACGGTGTGGGCGCAGTGGGTCACCCGTCGCGGTGCATTCAGCATCGTGAGTCTGCTGAGCTGCGTGAGGCCTTATGGACAGTACGTAAGTCTCGACGGAGTGCATCCGAACGTGCAAGGTTATCAGGAAATGGCGAATGCGGCGGCCGATGCGCTCAACACCGCGTACGGTTTTGCCATTCCTTCGAATCCGCAGACAGTGTTGACCACTACTTGCCCGTAGTATCGAGCTGACACGGTTTCGGAGGGCGAGGCCAACAACCTCGCCCTCTTTGCATCATGCGCTACATCGGAAATAAAACCAGGCTTCTCCCTTTCATCCTCCGCACCCTGAAGCGGAGTCGGATTGGCGTCGGGTCGGTTCACGACGCGTTCGCGGGAACCGCAAGCGTGAGCCGCGCACTGAAGGGAAAAGGGTGGCGCGTCCACTCGAGCGATCTTCTCATGTCGTCTTATGTGTTCCAGCGCGCTTACGTCGTCGCCGATCGCCGAGATCCTTCGCTCGACGATATGGCCGCGGAACTGACTTCCCTGCCGCCGCAGCTAGGCTTCATCAGCCGGCACTTCTCCCCGACAGGCGGCGTAGAGAGCAAGGGAAGGATGTACTTCACCCCGGATAACGCCGGACGAATCGACGCCGCACGCGAGCAGCTGGAAAGTTGGCGAAAGGCGGGGGTGGTTGGAGAGGACAGCTACTATTTGTTGCTGGCGGCGATTATCGAGGGCGCGGACAAGGTCGCCAACACTGCCGGCGTGTATGCGTCGTACATGAAACGGTGGCAGCCGAACGCGCGGCGGGCATTCGGTATAGTTCCGGAGGTCCCCGTCAAAGGATCCCAGCCAGCCCAGGCGCATCTCATGGATGCCATCGAAGCGGCGAAATCGATCGGTGACGTGGACCTTCTCTACATCGATCCTCCCTACAACTCGCGGCAATACGTTGCGTACTACCATATCCCGGAGATCCTGGCGCGTGGCTGGACGGAGTCGGTGCCAGCGATTCGCGGGAAGGTCGGACTTCTAGCGGGTGAGGAGGGGCGCAGCCAATGGTCGCACGGGCGACGGGTTCAGAAGCTCTTTTCGGCGCTCCTTTCGGCCACGACGGCGACGCACGCCCTCGTCAGCTTCAATTCCGAAGGCCACCTCGCACCCGAAACGCTCCTGTCGCTGTTGACCAAGGCGTCAGCGGACGGAAAGGTGTCCCATTTCAGCCAGCGATACCGGCGGTACCGCGCAGACAGCGACCGGGAGGGGCGGCATTATCATCGCGATATCGCCCTCGAGCACCTCTATATGATAAGGCTCCGAAAAAATGGGGCGGCTCGGTCAAACTCGGTTGCTTCCACGAGCCGTTGATCGTCAAAACGTCGTATCGGTGATAAGGTGTTATCCCCGCGCCAGTTGGGTCTATATAGGGCCACGCAAAGGGATTACATTAGGCAGGTGAAGATGACAGCCACACCGCTGCAAAATCAGACTGCTCAAACGCTGGGTGCGGCGGACTCGACGCCGGATGCTGCGGCGCCGCTGATCGATGCTGATCAGGAGATTATTGCCAAGGTTCTGGCGGGTTCAAAGGATTCGTTCGGGGTGCTGATAACCCGGTATAGCGATCCCTTGTACCGACATGCACTTGGAATGACCGGAAGTCCGGATGTGGCGGAAGACATACTTCAACAGTCTTTTATTAAAGCCTATCAGCATTTGGGCGAAGTTCGCGGCAGATTTGACGCTTGGGTGTTTCGAATCGTCGCTAATTCGTGCAAGGATTGGCTGAAGAACATTCGGCGAACGCACGTGAGCTACGACGAGGACGATCAGCCCTCGACGTACTCGACGCCGGAAGAAGAGATGGATCGCAACGAGCTGCGTACGGATCTGCAGTTTGCTCTGGCCAGACTTGCTCCCTCGCTGCGTGAAGCGTTCGTGATGAAGCACGTGGAAGGGAGATCGTACGAGGAGATGGCGCTGTTACTGGAAACGACCGTTGGCGCTTTAAAGATGCGAGTGCATCGAGCGCGAGAGGCCCTCCAACAACTGCTCGAGGAGAAGTACGCATGATGCGCGATGAAGCTGGTTTCGAGAGCAACGAGAGAATCACGGGCAGAGAGCCCATTCAAAGAAAAGAAAAGCCCGCCGAGCAGATGTACGATCGGGAGGTTCCGATTACCGGAGTACCTGGTCACACATTACTGCACGACTGGCTTGACGGTGAGGTAGACGCGATGCGCGCAAGTGAGGTAGAGGGAAAATCGAAGGTCGAGCTGTGGACCCGCATAAACGCCGAGAGCGAGATGCTCCGCCGCCGGGTCACGCCGGTGCACGTCCAGCAGCGTATCATGGCGTCTCTGCCTGACACTCCTGGCACCGCCACCAGCTGGTGGAAGCAGCAGGTCACGATCACGCCCGTTTCGGCAATCGCAATCGGCGTGGCACTCCTCGCGGTTGGCGCCCTGATCATCCAGGCGCTCCGCTAGAGCTGATTTGTTTGAAATAAAAACGCCCGACTCCTTGCGAGCCGGGCGTTTTTTTTGTCCATTTCACCGCTGCTAATCTCGCCCTCGGCGTAGACCTTGCAGCGCTGCTACATCTCTGTACTGTATAAACTCTGTACTGTATAGTAGAACCGTAGAGACCATCCCTGATCGGAGGCATCGAAGATGAAGAAGTCCATCGCTGTAATCGCTTTAATCGCCGCCCCAGCCCTGGCTTCTGCTCAGGCTGGACTCGGGAAGATCCAGTTCCTGGCGCTGCAGCAGGAGCTGCGTGATCAAGGTTGCGGGGTGACGAACGTCGACGGCCATTACGGCCCGCAGACGCGTCGCGCTATCGCTACCTGCGCCAAGAAGTTCAACTCCGCCAATAACGCAGCCGCGTTGCTCACCGCGATGAATATTGGGTTTGGCCCGAATGACAACCCGCCGATGGGTAAATCGGGCATGAGCGGGACTTCGGGCGGAATGGCTTCCGAAGCGAAGGCGGAAGGCGAGAGCACGAAGACCGAGGCGAAGGAAATGAAGAAGGCCGCTCACCACGTCGCCAAGAAGAAGGCAGTAGCGAAGTAACGCATAGCTGGCGGCTCGCGCCGCCGGCCCTTAGTTATATCTCGAAGGACAGCTGCACATTGGGGACGAGCGCCGAATCAGGCGACTCGTCCCCTTCTTCTTGGTCCCGCCTCGACCAGCCCCGCACTCCGTACTTCGCGCACAGCTTCTCGAAAAAGCGAGCCAGACCTTCGCGGTATTTTTCGCCGGCGTTCGAGCTGTTCCCGTAGGTATTGCGGTACCTCTCCGCCAGGTGCGGAAATTCCTGCTCGATGAAGGGCAGGTACCGCTTTCTCGCCTCGGATTGGAGTCTCACCGCGCACGCACCGACGTAGGTCGCGCCGGCTTCAGAGACCCGCTTCACCAGCGCCTCCAGATCGGACGGGTTGTCAGTGATGCCGGGCAGGACCGGCATGCAGTTGATTCCCGCATCGATTCCCGCTTCGCGAAGGCGCGTCAGAGCGCGCACCCTGGACTCCGGCGTTGGTGAACGCGGCTCGATCCGTCGCGCCAACTCGCGGTCGAGGGTGATAAGCGAGATGTGAACGGTGAGGCTCGAAAGACGATTGATCCGCGAGAGCAGATCGATGTCGCGTGTGATGAGTGGACTCTTCGTGATGATCACCACGCTCAGTCCTGGATGCTCCGCGAGCACCTCGAGAATTCCCCGCGTGACCCGGAATCTTCGCTCGGCTGGCTGGTACGGATCGGTGGCGGTGCCGATCACGATCGTCTCGCCCTCGAGCAGCTTGAGGTGGCGGTCGCTTCCGAACCGGAGCGTGCGACTCAGAACCTCAGGCGCGTTTCGCTTCACAAAAATGTTCCGCTCGAAGGCTAGCCATGGCGGCAGCCTGTTATACGCCTCGCCGAGTACGTCGGTCATTTTTTCGTCGGTGGCCGCGCGCTCCATGACGTAGCGGTGGGTGTAGCGCGCGTAGCAATAGGCGCAACCGAACGCGCAGCCGATGTAGGGGTTTATGGACCAGAATCCCATCCCGGTGGTTTCTGGCCCGTTGAGGACGCTCTTCGCGGGGGATGAGTAGTAGCGGATGTCCTTCTGCTCGCCGATTAC
>DASWGL010000145.1:0-1958 GCA_036393735.1 Gemmatimonadaceae bacterium
CCGCGGCGAGGTGGCCGAGTGGCTGAAGGCGATGGTTTGCTAAACGGAAATCCGCCTCTAGGACACTTTCGATTTTCCTCGTAAATCCTTCACTATTTTCTACTTCCCCGATCGAGCGAGTTGGCTGGCGTTGGCTCTGGACACGCTGTTTTGGCGCGTCTCAGGGACAATCGTGGGGACAGTTCCATACGCGACGACTGTCGCCGCCGATGCGCCGGATTGACTGTCCCAGGCAACCGTCCACCTGACGCCCTCCGATCGAATTGTCGAAACCCGCAGAAAGAACGGCTGCGTCAAGAAGTTCGAGGAGTCGTGGATCTTGGGCGCGTACTGTGTCCTGACGGTGCCGCCCAGTCTCTGGCGGTTTCCAGAAGTCCGAGCGGATGGTAGGGCCCACAGGTGTTGCGGAACACGCCTGAAGGCGTCAGGATATGCTTTTGATCGCTGCACATCTGGAGGCACGGACATGACGAAGGCCACTCTCGATGCCGAGACGATTCTGAAGCGGGCGGCGCCGCTGACCCACCAACACGCCCACGAGATTCAACCATTCGGCCACCTCGTGCGGATGCCAATCGCGTTGTCCGAGCAAGCCTGCAAAGAGAGCGTCGACAATCTCAATCAGCTCCTGGCCGACACGATGACGCTACGCGATCTATACAAGAAGCACCACTGGCAGATTGCGGGCCCCACGTTCTACCAGCTGCATCTCCTGTTCGACAAGCATTACGACGAGCAGAACGCGTTGGTCGACGCGATCGCCGAACGGATTCAGCTCCTGGGCGGGGTGAGTGTCGCGATGGCACCAGATGTCGCGGAGACGACGCTCATTCCGCGGCCGCCCAAAGGGCGTGAAGAGGCACCAGTGCAGATTTCTCGACTGCTGCACGCGCACGAGATCGTGTTGAAGGAAGCGCGTGCCATGGCACGCCGCGCGGCCGACATCGGCGATGACGGGACCAACGATCTCGTCGTCAGCGACATCATCCGCCGGAACGAACTGCAAGTGTGGTTTGTCGCGGAGCACGTGGTCGACGCGCCGTTGACCCAAGCCGTCTAAGCCGCGGACCGGCCGCGACACTGAGAGCGGCTGGCCTCTGGCGGTCCGCTGCGGAACGTCACGTCCGGCGGCGCCTTGTCGCTCGCGACGCGAATGATCCCGTCTGAAGGAGTGCACGAATGAGCACGATCACCGTCGGCAAGGAGAACTCCGCGTCGATCGACCTCTACTACGAAGACCACGGGTCGGGCTCACCGGTTGTTCTGATTCACGGGTGGCCGCTGAGCGGGGCGTCGTGGGAGAAGCAGACGGCCGCGCTCCTCGCCGCCGGGCATCGCGTCATCACATACGATCGCCGGGGGTTCGGCCGGTCGAGTAAACCCGCCGTCGGCTACCACTACGACACGTTTGCCGCCGACCTCGACAAGCTGTTAAAAAAGCTCCACCTGAAGAAGGTCGCGCTCGTGGGATTCTCGATGGGGACCGGCGAGGTCACCAGATATCTCGGAAAATATGGCAGCAAGCGCGTGCGCAAAGCGGTGCTCATTGGTACGCTCGGACCCTATCTGGTCAAGGCAGCCGACAATCCAGAAGGTGTTGACGGCAAAGTGTTCGAGGACATCAAGGCCGCGATTCGAGCGGACCGTCCGGCATTCCTGATGGAGTTCCTGCGGAACTTCTACAACTACGACGTCACGGGCGGGAAGCTCGTAAGCGAGCGGGTGCTCGAAGACAACTGGAACGTCGCTGCCGGTGCCTCCGCCGTCGGGACTGTGGCGTGCGTCGACTGCTGGATCGAGGACTTCCGGAAGGACATCCCGAAGAACACCGTGCCGACGCTCATCCTGCACGGCGACGCTGACCGCATCCTGCCGCCGGATGCCACGTCCCGAAGGCAGGCGAAAATGATCAAGAACGTCAAGTTCGTGGAGCTGCCCGGCGGTCCGCACGGCGTCCT
>DASWGL010000146.1:0-3859 GCA_036393735.1 Gemmatimonadaceae bacterium
TGGGGCGGGCGGTACGCAGAGGATTTGCTCGACGTGGACGACGTCGCCGGACCGATTCACACTAGCGGTCTCGTTCAACGCCCGGCGGACGTCGGCACCTCGACGCGACGCGGCTTTCTCTCGATCAACTGGCGTGCCGTACGCGACGCTGGAATCGCCCGGGCAGTGGAATCCGCGTACCGTTCGACAATCGTCGCTGGGGTGCGGCCATCGTTCTTCCTCAACGTCACGGTGCCCGCTGACGCCGTCGATGTGAACGTCCATCCGGCCAAGGCGGAAGTGCGCTTCCGCGACCGCTGGACTGTCGAGCGCGCCGTCGAAACGGCCGTGAGACGCTCGCTCGGAACTCTGGACAGCGCGGCGTCGCTTGGCTTTCGCGGGTCGAGCTTCAGCTTTCGCCCGGTCGATCTGCCGCCGAATCCAGACTCGGAGATCCTTCGCCCGCGCTCCGACGATGACTCGCCCTTGTTCGCTGACGACACGACCGCCGACGACGGTGCTGAATTCGCGACCGACCTTTCCACGGGTAACGTCGCGGCTCCGGCGCAACCAATCCCGCCTCTCTTCCAGCTTCGGCGCACATACATCGCATTCGAGCACGAAGACGGACTGGTCCTGATCGATCAGCATTCCGCCCACGAAAGGGTTCTCTACGAACAATTCATGCACACGCTCGAGAGCGGGGCGGCGCCCGCCCAGCGGTTGCTGCTTCCCCTGACGCTTCACCTCGGTCCGGCCGAGGGTGAGGCATTCGACTCCAATCGCGAGTATCTCGAACGCCTGGGTTTCGAAGTAGAAGGATTTGGGGGACACACGCTCATCGTCAACACGGTGCCAATGCCGCACCAGCGCTTCGACGCCGAGCGTTGTTTACGTGAAACGCTGGACTCGCTGACGGGAGACCGCGTCGCGGGAGCGGCGGCAAAACACGAAAGACTCGCGGCCACTGTCGCGTGCAAGGCAGCAATCAAGGCGGGTGAGGAGCTCTCGCAGGGAGAGATGCGCTCGCTCTTCGCGGCACTGCGGGATACTACGCTGCCCGCGCACGACGTCCACGGCCGCTCCACGATCGTTCATCTTACCTGGGACGAGGTAGAGCGGCGCTTTGGCAGGCGATAGGCTGCGAGTGATCTGTGGTCCGACCGCCGCCGGCAAATCCGCGGTTGCGCTGGAGCTCTGCGAGACGCACAACGCCGCGATTCTAAGCGCGGATTCGCGACAGATCTATCGGAGCTTCGATATCGGAACCGCCAAACCGACGCGTGGGGAGCGCGCGCGCGTCACCCACTACGGTGTCGACGTTGCCGACCCGCAAGAACGCTACTCCGCGGCGCGATGGGCCAGCGAGGCGGACGACTGGATCGAATGCGCTGACAAAGCCAGGAAAGACGCAGTGATCGTAGGAGGAACGGGACTCTATATCAGAGCCCTCGTCGATCCACTATTCTCCGCGCCGGAAATCGACCCAGTCCAGCGGGCCGACCTCGAGCGCGAGCTCGAGACGAAGCCTCTCGCCGAGTTGCGCCGCTGGTGCGAGGAGCTTGACCCCGCACGAGCGCATCTCGGCCGCACTCAGGTATTGCGCGCAATCGAGACGGCTCTCCTTTCGGGCGGGCGTATCAGCGATCTTCACGCGGAACACAAAGCGGCGACAGCCGTCGAAGTTCAGGATGAAAGGGCCGCGTATCTGGTGGTGGATCCGGGTCCCGGCCTCGAGTCGAGAATCACGACGCGGGTGGATGGGATGCTCAAAGCCGGTTGGGCAGACGAAGTTCGCGACTTGATCCGCACAGCTCCGCCAGACGCGCCGGCGTGGAAGGCGAGCGGCTACTCGGTGATTCGCGAGCACGTCGAGGGCCGGCGGGATTTGTCATCAGCGCGGGACAGGATCATAATTGAGACGCGACAATACGCGAAGCGCCAGCGTACATGGTTCAGACATCAGCTGCCGCCGGCCGCTGTGACAGTTGTCAATCCTGAAGACTCTCAAGCCCGTGCCGTCGTGCGGGAGTGGTGGGAAAGAGCTGAGTGAACATAGGCATCACGTGCTACCCGACGTACGGCGGGTCCGGCGCCGTGGCGACCGAGCTTGGCATCGCGTTGGCGGAGCGCGGGCACGAAGTCCACTTCATCACCTATCGACAACCGTTCCGGCTTCCGTCGTTTCTCCCGCGCATTTTTTTTCACGAGGTCGATGTCGGCCGCTACCCGCTATTCGAGTTTCCCCCGTACGACCTCGCTCTGGCGGTGCGAATGCACGAAGTGGTCATGAGCCACCACCTCGAGCTGCTGCACTGTCATTACGCGATCCCCCACGCCACCAGCGCCTGGATTGCGCGCGAGATGCTGCGCGAGACGGGCGAAGATATAGAGGTGATTACTACGCTCCACGGCACGGACATAACGATCGTTGGCCAGGATCCTTCCTTCTATCCGATAACGAAGTTCTCGATCGAGAAGTCCGATCGCATCACGGCTGTCTCGCAGTACCTGAAGGAGGAGACGTGTCGCGCATTTGGGTGCGACGGCCCCGCTATCGATGTGATCCACAACTTCATCGATCCCGACGTCTACGATCGCGAAAAGTATCCGTCCCTGTTGAGGAATCAGTTCGGATCATCGAAACCGATCCTCATGCACGTCTCGAACTTCCGCACGGTCAAGCGCGTTCGTGACGTGATCCGCGTCTACGCCGAGGTGAATCGCGAGATACCGAGTGTGCTCGTGATGATCGGAGATGGTCCCGATCGACCGGCAGCCGAGGAAGAGGCGCGCATGCTCGGTGTCGAGAGTTCCGTGTCATTCCTGGGCAAGCTCGACCAAATTGCGCCGCTGCTCGCGGCCGCGGATCTATTCCTCCTGCCTAGCCAGAGCGAGTCGTTCGGACTTAGCGCGCTCGAGGCACTCGCATCGGGAGTGCCCGTCATCGGTACCAACGCCGGTGGCCTTCCGGAAGTCGTACGCGATGGGGAAACCGGTGTTCTTTGCGAGGTCGGAGATATCCCGGGCATGGCGGCGGCAGCACTCGAGATTCTGCAGGATCGTAAGCGGTGGTCGGAAATGAGCAAGCTGGGAGCCGCCGATGCTCGGGAGCGCTTTTCTCGCGACGCCATCGTCAGCAAATACGAAACACTCTATCGGAAATCACTCCCCTCCCAACAAACATGACACCACTACAGGCGATCGCGCTCGGAATCATTCAGGGGCTCTCCGAGTTTCTTCCCATCAGCAGCTCGGCGCACCTCACCCTCGCTCCCTGGTTTTTCGGTTGGGAGGATCCGGGGCTGGCGTTCGACGTTGCTCTCCATTTCGGGACACTACTGGCGGTGCTCTGGTACTTCCGCATGGAGTGGCTGACGCTGATCAAGGCCGCGTTCGGAATCATTACGACAGGGCGCATCGAGACTCCTGAAAAACGAAAGGTGATTGCCCTCATCGTAGCCACGATCCCGGGCGCCATCGGCGGGTACATGCTTCAAACGAGAGCCGAGTCGGCGTTTCGCAGTCCGGAGATAATTGCGATCGCACTGATCGTGATGGGACTCATCCTGTGGGCGGTCGACAAAGCCGTCGACCAGCGCCGCGTGCTTGGTGAAATGCGCTGGGTGGATGCGCTTCTGATCGGATTGGCCCAGGTGATCGCGTTGGTTCCCGGCGTTTCGCGGTCGGGTTCCACTATCACTTCTGCGCGCGGCCTGCGCTTCGATCGCGAAAGCGCGGCGGAATTCAGCTTTCTGATGAGCATGCCGATCATAGCGGCCGCGGTCGTGCTCGAAGGTCCAAAGGCGTTACATGAAGGCGCGGTGACGAACGAGCTGATGTCGGGGATTGTCGCATCGGCGATCAGCGGCTGGCTCGC
>DASWGL010000147.1:0-1914 GCA_036393735.1 Gemmatimonadaceae bacterium
CTGCTCTGGACCAACGAGCTCACCGACAAGCCCCTCCCCAAGATTGGCGCCCTCAGCGTGGTGACCGATTGGCACGGCACTCCACTCTGCGTCATCCAATCCACGCACGTCGAGATTGTCCCGTTCGACAGCGTCAGCGACAGCTTTGCCGCAACCGAAGGTGAAGGCGACAAGACCCTCCGCTATTGGCGGGAAGCTCACTGGCAGTACTTCTCCAGAGAATGCCAGCGCATCGGCAGGGAGCCGGAGCTGCACATTCCCGTAGTGTGTGAGCAGTTCAAGGTCGTCTACCCAACGTGCCATTGACAGAGTTGCCGAACCACCGACTGGAGCGGACCGACTGCGCCGGCCCCTCAGCCGGGCGTTAGATGACGAAATGAACGCGCCTGTGCGCCAGGCCCTTTTGCAGGACATAGCAAGGTCCGTTCTGCGAGTTTCGAAAGAGGAGATCGTTCGCGTCGCAATCGATGGGGTAGACGGTGCAGGCAAGACCGTATTCGCAGACGAGCTGGCGAGTGTACTTGAGGCTACGGGCGCGAAGGTGATCCGAGCTTCCGTAGACGGTTTCCACAATTCCGCGTCGATTCGATATCGCCGAGGACGGGCGTCCCCGGAGGGGTTCTTTGCCGACTCTTACGACTATGAGCAGCTGAGGGCCGCCCTCCTGGATCCACTGAGCCCAGGAGGCACGAGAAGATATCGAACGGCAGTCTTTGATCACAGATCGGACTCGCCCGTTTGCGCCCCTGAGAAGTACGCAGATCCCGGGTCGATTCTCGTGTTCGATGGCATATTTCTTCATCGCCCGGAGCTACGAGGATACTGGGATTTTTCGATCTTCCTGGAGGTCAGATTCCACCTCTCAATCCCTCGAGGAACTCGACGCGGTGAGGGCTCAGCCGATGTGGATGCCCCGGAAAATCGGCGCTATGTAGAAGGGCAAAAAATCTATCTACGCGACTGCGAGCCGAGAAAGTTCGCTACCATAACCTTCAACAATGAAGACCTCGCAGTACCATACATTGAGGCTACCTAACCCCGCGATCGAGCGGACCGCTTCGAAGTATCGCTTCCTGACTCGTGGCTCGCTCGTGGATTGACTGACGATGCCCATCAACCGGTCGCAGCGGACCGCACCCGCGCCGCCGCCGAACCGGAGCGGTTAGGAGTACCCACCCGCCGGGTGGGCCATCCTAGCCAAGAGTTACACAGACGCATCCAGGAGATTGGTCAGTGACAATGCCGCCGGTTATTGCGACACCCTACCGGGAGATCAATTCCGTGCTGGAGGAGTTGCTCCTAGGAGTGCAAGCCGTTCTCGGCCGTCGGTTCGTCGGGATGTATCTTGATGGCTCTCTCGCCATTGGCGACTTCGAGCCCGACAAGAGCGATCTCGATTTCGTGGTGGTCACCGACGGTGAGCTTTCTGATGAAACGTTCAGGAACCTCCAGGCGATGCATGAGCGAATCGCGACGGGAACCTCAAAGTGGGTCAAGGAGCTGGAGGGCTCGTACATTCCGCAGCGTGCTCTCCGTCACGGCCGGCGGCCCGCCGCTCATCCCTACATCGATCGGGGGAGCACTCTCGCCGTCGTGCACCAGGAGAGCGGCTACTGGGTCATCCACCGCCATATGCTACGAGAACACGGCGTGGTGCTGGCGGGACCGGCGCCGGGAACGCTCATCGATCCCGTTTCGCCGAACGAATTGCGGCAGGCCGCTCTTGGCATACTTCACGAATGGTGGATGCCCATGCTCGCGGACGCACCCCTGCTGCAGAACATGTTCTATCGTTGCTACGCGGTTCTCACGATGTTCCGGATGCTGTACACCATTCGCCACGGGACGATCGTGTCGAAACCCGTCGCCGCACGGTGGGCAGAGGAGGTGCTAGACCGACGGTGGACACCGCTC
>DASWGL010000148.1:0-4181 GCA_036393735.1 Gemmatimonadaceae bacterium
GTCCGCTGCCGCTGGCTCCGGCATTCAGGTCTATGAAGCTGATGTTCGTTCCACCCGAGTTTGCTACCAGGATGGTGTCGCCCATCGTGCCGGTGCGGTCGCGCGGCCAGCCTGCCAATCCCCATGGGCGCGAGCCCACGATGACTGGAGCCTTGAACGACGAATCCGCGAGATTGAAGACCTCGACCTCGTTACGGGCGATGTTCGTGAGATACAGACGATCCTTGCCCGGATGATACATGGCGTCAGCGACCTGACCGCCGAAGGGCAGGAAGCGTGTAACGCCTGCGACCACGGTTACGGTATCGATGCGATCCACGCCGCTCGCCAGCTTCGCATAGGATCTGACACCGTTCGAGTTGCGAGCGAAAACCTGAATGTAGGCAGTAGTTGGGAAGGTCGTGTACGGCAGCTTCATGCTGAACGTATGCGGCTGGAACGTCAGCTGCCCATTCGATACGAACGTCAACGAATCGTTGATTGGTCCGCCCGGCGTACTCCGCACCTCGTATCCTAGCTGCGAAATGCCACTCGGATCGTCGGCTTCGACGTGCACGGTGTCCCCGACCTCGACACGCCTCGTGTGTCCGCAGGCATTGTCGAAAGCGGTATTGCCGACGCAGAACTGATTGACGACAGGCACTGAGTTGATCTGTGATGCTGTCTGAACGGTGATAGTGATGCTCGGACCCGTCGCGCGCTGCCCGACAGAATCTCTAAGGAAGGGCGTGATGGTGATCGTGCCGGTCGACGCGTTCAGCGGTATGGCGATCGTGTCCTGCATGGTGATGGAATCGCGCAGCGGACTCGAGAACAACACCGAGTCGTTTCTGATTACCGGGCCGGTAGTCGTAAGGCCGAGCGAGAGAACCTTGAGAGGAGCCTTTCCGCTCACCGTCACGAGAATCGATTTGCCGACGACCGCCGAGCTTCCGGAGGTCGGGCTTATGATCTTGACATCCGGCGGCGGAACGTTGCCAGTCGCCATTCTGAGAGTGTCGATCTTGGACGAGTTGCCTGCCCCGTCAACCGCGAATGCTGTGATCGTTACCGGCGTCCCAGCTGGAACTGCGCGCGAGGCAAATAGATTGAACGGTAGCTGGATGTCGGTAACGGCACTCGTGAAGACGGTGTCGAAAATGAACCCAACCGCGCCAATCGCCTGCACGTGGATCGTCTTGAGGCCCAGATTATCCTTCGCGTGGGTGCTGAAGGCAATTACGGTATCAGCCGAGCCATTGTTGGCGGTCAGCGTGACCGTGGGCGGAATACGGTCCCTTTGAGGATCGATCGACGTCGTGTCGTTACACGCCGCGACGCCGAGGGATATGAACGCCGCAACCGCAGCCATTGCGAGGCCGCGGCGCAAGCCGTCAGTAGGATCTATGTGCATTCGAGTCACCTTTAGCGGGTGGCTGGTGGGATCGGATTCGAGGATGCGCCCGGTATCGGCGCTCCGTCGTCGATGATGTGTGGTGTGACGAGGATCAACAGATCACGCTTTTCGTCGTCGGTGCGCGTTTCGCCGAACAGCCTGCCGATGATTGGCAGATCGACGAGGAGCGGAATTCCCGACTTGGACTGCGTGGTTTGCGTGACGGTCAGACCGCCGATAACCGCGGTCTCTCCGTCGCCAACGAGAAGCTGCGTGTCGCCGGACTGCTTGCCGAAAATGAAGCCCACGTCCGAAGATGCTAACTGCGCATCAGAATTCTCGGCGTGCAGCAGTAGCAGGATCTGGCGGTTGTTCGTGATGTGCGGCGTGACGGTCAGAATGATGCCGACCTGCTTCATCTGCACCGTGGCGCGCGGCTGTGTAACCGAGACGCCAGTGCCCTGATTGGCGGTGTTTGCGTCGAGCACTCTGATCGGAATTTCCTGACCGACCTGAATCGAGGCCTGGCGATTGTCGAGCGTCACAATGCTCGGCTCCGCCTGTAGATCGGCGAGACGGACTTCCTGGAGAGCATCGAGGAAGCTCGTGAGCTGGAACTTGCCGAGTGCTGTCGAGAACACGACGCTGAGCGCCGGGTTGACGACTCTGGCGTTGGCGTTTGCGATTGCGGACAGCGCGTTGCCGCCCAGGAGGATTCTGTCTCCCTGGAAGGGCGTACCACCGCCGAGTGCGTCAGGAACTCCGTCGCCGTTTGTGTCGATCGGCTTGAGCGTCGCGGGATCGGGACGCTTTACCAGCTGGCTGAAGAACTGATCAGTGCCCGTTCCCAAATCGTAGGAGAGTCCGATGTCTTCGATATTCGTTCTGTTGACGAAGATGATCTTGGCCTTGATGCCGACCTGCGGAGTGCGAACGTCGAGATTGCGCACGTACTGCAGAACGTCGGCGAGGCGCGAGGCCGTCTCCGTGATGATGAGCGTGTTGGTCGTACTATCGGCGGCGACGAGGCCGCGTGCGATGCAGTTTGGCCGCGCGTTGCTGACCACATTTGGGCTGCTGGGAATCTGCGGGCAGTCCTTCTGCAGCAGCGATTGAATGGTCGGAACGAGCGCCGACGCGCGAGCATAGTTGATCGAGACGAGCTGGGTCTGGAGCGGCTCGGACGCCTGGCGATTAAGAATATTCGCGTAGCTGTCCACCGTGATGATTCCGGAGATCAGATCTTCGGATGCGGCCAGGCCCTGCCCCTGAAGAATCGCGCGCAGCGCGACATCCCATGGCTGGTTCTTGACTTCGGCCGTGACAGTGCCCTGCACGTCTTTGCCGACGACAATGGTCCGGCCCGAAAACGCCGCGAACGACGCAATCACGTCGCGGATATCGGTATCCTGGAACGTCACGGTGATGGGCGGCTGCTGTGATTGCTGAACCGCCGAAAAGAGTGCGATCGGCTTTACATCGTAGGTCGAGGTGATTTTCGCTGTAACCGGACCAGCAACGGCCGGAGCCGGATCGTCCTGAGCATCGACCTGCGCGACTGATGTCTCGAGCTGCGCTACGGCCTTCCCTACTGTCGTCGTCGTCCGATCGGGCGTCGAAGCCGCCCGCGCCTTGGTTACATCGGCGCTGGCAAGTGTCATTGGGCGCACGGTAGGCGGCGATGGAGCCGCGACGTAGGCCCCGCGGGACTCGGTCGATGGCCAGGCGGTATAGTCGGCGGTCTTGCCGCCGGTAACGGTGATACGAACCTCTCCGGAGCTGCGCGTGACTGCGTACGGGTGCTTCGCATCCAGGTCAATGACGACGCGGACGACATTGGGACGGAACTGCGAATAGCGGACGTTGGTGATACCGCCGCGTGACACCCTGTCGTAGGTGCGGCGCGACATGTCGAGAGTGGCTCCCTTCAGATCGACTACAACCCGATAGGGCGCGTCGAGCGTGAAATCCTGCACGTCGACGGACGCGTTGACCCCGATCACCACTTCAGCCTTCCCGGACGAGGGGACGACGCTGAGTGAGTGAACGGTTGCGGCCGACGAGGGCAGGAACAGGAGCGCCGCGGCTGGCAGCGCTTTCAGAAAACTCATTGACGGAGCCTCATTTTGCTCGAATCGGGCGGCGCTATCGGCAGGAGCTCCTGGCGACTATAACCGAACTCTTCGATCGTGAAAATCACTGCTTTGGGCTGGATGGCCGCGACGCGCATTCTTCCTATCATCTGGCCAACTCGGACCTTGTACTGGTCTCTAGACGTGATATCTCGCAAAACCGCAACAGAGTTCTGGCCGCGAGGGTCGTAGGCAACACCCACCAGTTTGAGGTCGGTCAGGAGGGGCTTCAGGTCGGATGTAGTCAGCAGCGACACAAATGGATCGCGCCGACCGTCGCCCTCATACGAGAAAACCTCTCGGTTGATCAGCACTTTCGGTCCGCTGTCGACGGCCGGAACGGGCGCCGCCGGGACGGCCGCCTTCCGGGGGTCGGGAGCTGGAGGTGGCGACGCCCTCTTGCTGGCTGACTTGGCGGCCGTATTTGGACTCGGACGCGACGTCGCCTGGGCGCGCGCTTGCGCGGATGCGCCACTCGCCAGTGCTGCCACGAGCACTAACGCGAAAGAGATTGAGCGCCTCATTATTGTTTCACCGTCGAGGGCGCCGCATATGGCGTCGTACGCACCACGTAGGTCTGCACCTGGAACTGGGTGTCGACGAGCGATTCGCCCTTCTTCACCCGAGCCTTCGTCTTGTCCGCTATCGGGTGCAGCTTGATCGCCATCGTCACA
>DASWGL010000149.1:0-1707 GCA_036393735.1 Gemmatimonadaceae bacterium
ACACGCTTCTCAAGCGGAACGCGGAGACCCAGGTCACGTCTCGCCTGCGTGGCGAGCGTCTCTCGAACGTTCGCGTTGTAGACCGCGCGTTGCCTCCGCACGTTCGTTTCCGTCCCTCGTACCGGCAGAACGGGCTGATGGCCCTGTTCCTTGGTGGTGCGCTCGGCATCGGCCTGGCGTTCCTTCTCGAGTATCTCGATCGTTCGCTGCGAACGCCTGAGCAGGTCGAGCGAATCCTGAAACTTCCCGCTCTCGGCATTGTCCCGTCGACCCGGCAAGGCGGTGGAGGTCATGGCTACGGCTACGGGTATGTGAAAAGGCTCAAGAAGAGTCCCGACACTGGCAAAGACGAGGACATTCCGATCGAGCTCCTGCCGCACCATCAGCCGCGGTCTACGGTCGCGGAGGCATATCGCGGGTTTCGCACGGCGCTCCTGCTTTCGCGTGCCGGCGGCGTCAAGTCGATCGCAATCACATCGACTCTCCCGGGCGAGGGCAAGACGACGACAGCGTTGAATCTCGCTGTCGTGCTCGCCCAGCTCGGCAAAAGTGTTCTGCTCGTGGCAGCGGATCTTCACAAAGCCCGCATGCACGAGATTCTGCGCATCTCGAATCGCGTCGGTCTCGTGTCCGTACTGGCGGAAAACGTTGCTCCCACCAGCGCGATCGTTACGATCAAGAACATCCCGGGGCTATCCGTGGTGGTGTCTGGTCCAACCGCACCAAATCCGTCAGGCCTTCTCGCCTCCGAGTCGATGACGAAGTTCCTGCAGTTCGCCTCGGATAATTTTGACTTCGTCATTCTCGACACGCCGCCGGTCGGCCCCGTTGCGGATGCCCTCATCATCGGCAACCAATGCGATGGCGTCGTGCTCATCGTGAAGGGCGGCGCCACGCCGCGCGACCAGGTGACCCGCACGCGTAACCGCCTCCAGCGCTCCAACGTCCGCATCCTCGGCGTCCTGATCAACAAGCTCGAGGAAGACGCGTACGGCTACGGCAAGTACTACAGCTACTACGGTAAAGCGTACGGCGACACGCCTTCCACGACTGATCCGAAGCGCGCAGCCGCGCGCGTCTCGTGACCCCCGCTGCAATCAGAAGTCCGAGATCAGCGATTTGATCGATCTGCACTTCCACTGCCTTCCCGGGATTGACGACGGCCCGACTGACTGGGAAGCCGCCGTGGCACTTTGCCGTGCTGCAGCAGCAGACGGTGTGACAACGATCGTGGCGACTCCGCACGTGCTGCGCGATCGCTGGCTGAACGAGGACGCCGCCAGCCGCGATCGCCTCATCATGAAGCTCAACTCGCTCCTCGACGGCGCACCGGCTGTGCTTCCCGGCTGCGAGTACTACTTCAGTTCCGATGCGCTCGAGCTGTGTGAGCAGGGAAGCGCGGGTCCGCTGACGGGCCTGAATCGTTCGAAGTATCTTTTGATCGAATTTCCGGCCATGCGCATCCCCGAGCAGGCCGAGGCCGTTCTATACGAGATGATCGTGGCAGGAGTGAAGCCGGTGATCGCGCATCCGGAGCGGAACCTGGTATTCGCTGAGCAGCCGGAGAAGTTGGAGCGTTTCGTGGAAATCGGCGCGCTCTCACAGGTCACGGCGGCCAGCATCACCGGCGCTTTCGGACGCGCGGCGTTCGCGGCCGCTGAAGAGTTCTTCCGTCGCGGTCTCATTCACCTCGTCGCCTCAGACTCG
>DASWGL010000150.1:0-4732 GCA_036393735.1 Gemmatimonadaceae bacterium
CCCCACTGCCCGCCGGGATTCTGGGAGAAATTCTATTTCAAACCCGGGAATCTCGGGTATCCAGTGTTCAAGACGCAGTACGCGGACATTGGCGTCTACATCTGCTATGACCGGCATTTTCCCGAGGGCGCCCGCGAGCTCGGACTCAACGGCGCCGAGATCGTATTCAATCCGTCGGCGACCGTAGCAGGCCTCTCGGAGTATCTGTGGAAGCTGGAGCAGCCCGCGCACGCAGTGGCGAACGCGTTTTTCGTGGGCGCGATCAATCGTGTTGGCTTCGAGAAGCCATGGAACATCGGCGAATTCTATGGGCAGAGCTACTTCTGCGATCCGCGCGGACAATTTCTGGCACAGGCGTCGCGAGACCGCGACGAGCTGATCACGGCGGAGCTTGACCTCGACAAGATCCGCGAGGTCCGGAATGTCTGGCAGTTCTACCGGGACCGGCGGCCGGAGACTTATGGGGGGCTTTGCAAACTATAGAACTACAACCGGTGAAAGAACTGCAACTGATGACTACCGGCCGGGGGCTGATGGCGGGCCGGCTGTCCGCTGCGCGCTGGCTGTTCCTCGGCGGCGATTATGGACAGCGGGCGTAGGAAGGCGATCACGGTCGTCGCACGTCCCCTGCGCCAGCTTGCGGGCACCAAACAGCCCGCCCGTAGCCATCGGCCGGCACGCCGACAGCACCCGGCCGGTAGTCTTCAGTTGCAGTTAGTCAGAAGCTAAATTCGCGGAATGAGCTCTGATTTCGAGATCGACAAGGACATCCGCCGCGCCTCGACGCTACCCGCTCGCGTTTACTCGGACCCCGAGTATTTCGAGCTCCAGAGGGATCGTGTCTTCGCGCGCAGCTGGCAGTGGGCCGGCGATGCCGCGCGCGTAAAGGCACCCGGGCGCGTCGCGCCGTTTACGCTTCTCGACGGATGTCTGAACGAGCCGCTCGTCCTCACCTCGGATGACGAGGGAACCGTCCGTTGCCTGTCGAACGTCTGTACGCACCGCGGCGCAATCGTGGTCGAAGGCGAAGGGCACGCGCGATCCCTTCGTTGCAGATATCACGGACGCAAGTACTCGCTTGATGGCAAGTTCGTCTCGATGCCGGAATTCGATACGACCGTCGGTTTTCCCTCAGAGAAAGACAATCTTCCTCAGCTGCCCCTGGAGCGGTTCGGTCCACTTCTTTTCAGCGGGCTCGCCCCGGAGATGCCATTCGACGAATGGATCGCCCCGGTGCGCGAGCGAGTGTCGTTCATGCCGCTCGACGAGTTCGTGCACGACAACGCGACGTCGCAGGATTACCTGATCAATGCCAACTGGGCGCTCTACTGCGACAATTATCTGGAGGAGTTTCACATCCCGTACGTGCACGCGGGTTTGGCGGAGAAACTCGATTACTCCGGGTATCGCACGGAGAGATTTCCTTACGGGAGCCTGCAGCTCGGAATCGCCAAGGCGGGTGAGCCGGCGTTCGACTTGCCAAAGGGACATCCAAACGCCGGCGAGCGCGTCGGCGCGTTCTATTTCTGGTTGTTCCCCAACATCATGTTCAACTTCTATCCCTGGGGACTGTCGCTCAACGTCGTCACACCGCTTGCTGTAGGGCGCACGAGGGTCGCGTTTCTTTCCTATGTCTGGAATCCCTCGCTCCGCGAAAGTGGTGTCGGCGCTGGACTGCACCGCGTCGAGATGGAAGACGAGGAAGTCGTCGAGTCTGTGCAGCGTGGTGTTCGCTCCCGACTCTATGATCGCGGGCGTTACTCCGAGCGGCGTGAGGTGGGAACGCACCACTTCCACGAGCTCCTCGCCGATTTCATGCGCCGTCCTCTCGCCTCGAATGGGTCTTCGCCGCTGACACCTCGCGCGTGACAGAGGTTGCCGAGGGCGAGGCGGTCCAGAGCGCGCCCTCAGTGCGACCGACCCGAACGCTCCTCACAGTACTCGGCGTCGCATTCGGCTTATCGGTAATCGTTGGTAACACAATCGGCTCCGGGATTCTTCGCACGCCGGGGCAGGTCGCGCAGCTGCTTCCCAATTCGGTTCTCTTCCTCGGCGTCTGGGTACTGGGCGCCGTGTACGCGATGCTCGGCGCTAACGGGCTGGCTGAGCTCGCGACGATGATGCCGGAGTCGGGTGGTTATACCGTTTATCTCCGGCGCGCGCTCGGACTCTACGCCGGCTTCGTCATCGGCTGGAGCGATTGGCTATCCACCTGCAGCAGCGCGGCCCTCGCAGCGCTCGTGATCGGCGAGTACACAACCATTCTGTTCGGCGCATCAGCATCGCTCGGTCCGGTAATCGGCTCGAGCGTGATTGTTTTCCTGGCGCTGCTGCAATGGCGCGGCATCAAGGAAGGAGGTCTGGCGCAGAATCTCACCGCGATCGGAAAAACGATCGCGTTCGCGGTGCTGATCGGCGCCTGCTTCCTCCTGGGGCGTGGATTTCAATCGAGCCAGGGATCGGCGGTGCCGACAGGTTTCACTCTTTTGGCAGCGCTTGTGGTGGCGATGCAGTCGGTGATTTTCACCTATGACGGCTACAACGGCATCGTCTATTTCTCGGGTGAGCTCAGGAATCCGGCTCGCGACATTCCGCGCTCGATCTTCGGAGGAGTGTTAGCGGTCGCGATCATCTATTTGCTCGTCAACGTCGGATTCCTCTACGTCCTTCCGCTCAGCAGAATGGCCGGCGACCCACTGGTTGCTGCGACGGCAGCGAAGGAGATGTTCGGCCCGAAAGGCGACACCGTAATAAGAACTATCACGATCGTCTCGCTGCTGAGCGCGCTAAATGCCTACCAGCTGATGACGCCGAGGGTCATGTACCGATTGAGCATTTTTGGTTTTTTCCCGGCGGGCCGATACGTGAATCCAGGCGGTACTCCGGCAATCGCGCTGTTGCTCAGTACCATAGTTATCCTGGCGCTTGTCCTTACCGGCACCGTTCAGATCGTGCTGGCAGTCACGGCGTTCTTCTTTGTGGCGCAGTACGCCTTGGTGTTCCTGAGCTTGTTCATCCTGCGAAGAATTGAGCCAGACTCTGCGCGTCCGTTCAGGGCAAAGGGTCACCCATGGACCACCGGCCTGTTCCTGATTTTCTCGGTGGCGTTCCTCGTCGCTGATGTCTTCACCGATACCCGAAACAGCGTGTACTCGCTGTTTCTCCTGGCGCTCAGCTGGCCGGTGTATCGGCTGATGCGGCCGAAGACGGCAGACGTCTAGCGTGAGCGACGCATCAGTCGGCGCGGCGGGCCCAGAACAAAACCTCGCCCGCGGGACACGGTTGCGGATGCACGGAGCGTAACGCCTCTCGCTTTGCGTTCGCGCCTCGATTCCATTCGAACCAGCGCCGCTCGCTGGTTCCGCGTCGGCAACGAACGGCCGCTTCGACGTTTGCCGCCTCCGTCGGACCGAGCTCGCCTCTTCTGGAGATGAGCGTCGGAATAGCGTCGCCGGAGAGACGGCGCGCGTAGGCCAGATCGAATTTTCCTGTCTCCACTGCCCGGTCGACGTTACGGTTGACGATCCACGCTTCGAAGTTCCAGAAGACGAGCACCGTGAAGACGCCAAGTGCGATCTCGGCAACGCGCCGCCCGAAGGCGATCGAGATGCCGCCACGCGCGACCTCGAGTGCGAGCGCGATCAGTACGAGCGACATGACCACCATATATGCCTGAGCGAACAGACGGGCAGTCGTGAATCCGTAGGCCTGCTCGTAGAGAATCACGCGACGGAATGCGGAGAGGAGGATCAACTCCAGCGCGACGAGCAGCGCGATCTCGAGCCGCATCATCATCTTACTATCTCGCTCACCGATGGTCGAGGGACGCGCGTATTCGAGAACCAGGATCATCGCGCCAACGATCGTGGCGGCGAATGAGAGCTCTCCGAAGCCACGTCGCGCGTATTCGGCGAAGGTGACGCCGCTGTTGACAGCAACCGGCGGTGGCTGAATGAAGTACGAGACCTGGAGCAGTACGAAGAGGCAGAGCACGACCGCCGCGCTCCAGAGCATCATCCGCTGTTCAATGATACCGACGGTGGATGTTTGGTCGAGTCCTCGAAAGTTGGGAAGCGCCGGTTCGATCTGGCGCGACGCAATGGAATTCGCACCGAGTGTGATCGAGAGAAGGAAGAAGAAAAAAATCAGCCGGGGCGGAAAGGACCAGTCGGGGAGCCACGACGAAATCCAGTCGGTGCCCCATTGAATCACAGGATCCGCGCTGCCGAGCAGGACGATCAGGACGATGATGAGGGGCGCGGAGAGCAACGTGCCCTTGATGAGCGACCGGGATCTTGGCGAGGAAGTGAAGCGGGGAGCATCCGCGGCCTGGTAGGCGGTTGCGCGCCAGACGCGGAACGGAGCCAGGAAGGGAACCGCCAAGAGCAGCTTTGCCGAGAGGGCGCTCCAGGACTCGGAGCCGATCGAGATGATGGCGAGTCCAAGGAGCATGGCATCGCTGAGGCGGGCGAGGACGTGAATGAAGTCGTTGTCGCTGAGGGCGAAGCCAAAGCTGAGGAGCGTGGCCCAGGTCACCAGTACAATGAGTGGGGCTTCGATCT
The DNA here is from genome assembly GCA_036393735.1 of Gemmatimonadaceae bacterium. Lineage (GTDB taxonomy): Bacteria > Gemmatimonadota > Gemmatimonadetes > Gemmatimonadales > Gemmatimonadaceae > UBA4720. The sequence continues at coordinate 4,563 of DASWGL010000150.1, forward strand.
TTTTTCGAATTACCAGTCTGGATATAACTACGGAGAGAGACGCCGCTGCGACCCAGAGGGGCCAATTGATGCCTGGCTCGGCGGAGAAGAGAAAAGCGGCGCCCAGTACCGAGGTGAGGACTGCGGCGGTCCAGATCACTGCTGCAGTGTTATCTCGCATTGGTCATGGT
>DASWGL010000151.1:0-7453 GCA_036393735.1 Gemmatimonadaceae bacterium
GATTCTGCCGCGTTTACCGCTCTCGCCGAAAAGGCGAGGTCCGCTCTAGACGCCGCGTAACGTCTCGCAAGCATTTCAAACGGACTCTACCGGCGCTAATGTAAGACTTGCGCGGTGGAGTCTTTTTGCTTTTGCCCACCCACACTCTGAACCGTGACGCTTTCGGAATTCCAGCAGCTCGTCACCACGCTCGCCGCTGAAGGCGAGAAACTCATCGATGCCGCGACGACGGCCTCCTTGCTCGAGGAGGCGCGCACGTCGCTGCTGGGAAGAAAATCCGGACGACTCCCGGAGCTCTTCAAGCAGCTGCCATCGCTCGCGCCGGCAGAGCTGCGCGAGGGCGGGTCGCTGATCAATGCCGTAAAGGCGAAGCTCGAGACCCGTCTCGAGGACCGGCGGCAACAGCTCGAGGCTGCCAGCTCTTCGCAGAGAAAAGTCGACCCGACGATGCCGGCGCGACGGCAGTGGCTCGGATCGAAGCACCCGGTTACGCTCGTGATCGAGGAGATCGAAGACATCTTCCGCGAGCTCGGCTTCACGATTGCGCTGGGCCCGGAGGTGGAGACGGAGTGGTACAACTTCACCGCGCTCAACTTTCCGCCCGATCATCCGGCGCTGGATCTGCACGACACGCTTTATCTCGGGGAGAACGTGATGCTGAGGACGCACACGTCGCCGGTGCAGATCCGGACGATGCAGAAATTCAAGCCGCCAATCAGAATTCTCAGTCCGGGGAACGCCTATCGTCGGGATTTCTTCGACGCATCGCACGCGCCTATGTTCGCGCAGATCGAAGGCCTGGCAATCGACGACGGTGTCAGCTTCGTCGATCTCAAGGCGACGTTGACTTATTTCGCCAACAAATTCTTCGGCCAGACGAAGACGCGCTTCAGGCCCAGCTATTTCCCGTTCACGGAGCCGTCGGCCGAGATGGACGTGGAGTGCCAGCTGTGCCACGGGTCCGGCTGCCCCAGCTGCAAGGGCACGGGCTGGATGGAGATACTCGGGTCGGGAATGGTGCATCCATCCGTTCTGAACGCGGCCGGACTCGATGGCGATCGCTACACTGGCTGGGCGTTCGGCATGGGGCCGGCCCGCATTGCGATGCTGCGCTACGACATCCCGGACATACGGATTCTCTACGATTCGGACGTGAGATTCCTTTACCAAATTTCGCGATGAAGCTACGCCGACTACTCCTTCTACCCGGTGAACAGGTACTTACGCCGGCTCGCGCGATGACCGCTTCATCGTCATGAACGCTTCCTACGAGTGGCTGCGCGCATTCGTTCCGTTCAGCCTCAGTCCCACTGAGCTGCGCGATTTGCTCACCTCGCGGTGCGCGACGGTCGACGATCTGGTCTCGCTCCGCGATGATTTGCGCGACGTCGTGATCGCTCGCGTCGTAGAGGCCGCGCGGCATCCAAACGCGGATCACCTCTGGGTCACGAAGGTCGATGCTGGCGGCGGGACCCTGGTCGACGTGGTGTGCGGAGCTGCAAACGTCAGCGTCAACGCGCTCTACCCCTTCGCGCCCGTCGGCGCCACGCTCCCCGGCGGAGTGAAGATCGAGAAGCGAAAGATCCGAGGCGAGACGTCGGAGGGCATGCTGTGCTCCGCGAAAGAGCTAGGCCTCGGCACGGACACCGAGGGCATCATGGCGCTGACGATCGTCGCTGAACCGGGAACCCGGTTCCTCGATGCTATGCCGATCGGCGACACCCGTCTCGTAATCGATGTGCTGCCGAATCGACCCGACCTGCTCTCGCACGAAGGACTCGCTCGTGAGATTGCCGCCGCGACCGGCGGTACCGTAACTCGCCCCGAGATTGCGGAGGAAAAGCCGTTCGTCATTCGCACCCACACCGTGAAGGCGACTTCGGGAAAAGTTGGAGATGTCACCGTCAAGCTCGAGGACACCGATGGCTGCATGCGGTACGCCGGTGCCGTCATCACGGGCTTGAAGGTCGGGCCCAGCCCTGATTGGCTAGTTCAGCGGCTCCAGGCCGTCGGATCGCGCCCCATCAACAATGTTGTCGACGTCACGAACTACATGCTCCTCGGCTTTGGCCAGCCGATGCATGCATTCGATCTCGAGAAGATCGCGCGCGGCACCGTCGTAGTGAGGAAAACCCGCGGCGAAGAGTTGATCAAGACACTCGACGGAGTCGATCGAACGCTTCCCCCCGGCGCCGTTGTCATCGGCGATGCGGAGCGGGCGCAGGCTATCGCGGGCATCATTGGAGGCAGTGGAAGCGAAGTGTCCGAATCGACGACCGAGATTTTCCTCGAGGTCGCGGCATTCAATCCTGCTCGCATTCGCGCCACACGTCGCAGGCTCGCGATCTCAACCGACGCCAGCTACCGCTTCGAGCGCGGCGTGGACGTCGATGCGATTCCAGGGCTCGTGGATTACGCGGTGAGGCTGATCTTGTCAGTGGCGGGTGGAATTCCACAGGGGAGTCCGATCGACCTGTATCCACTTCCCAAGCGCCCGCAACCGATCTCACTCAAGCTCGCGCGCGTGGCGCGGCTACTCGGAGAGCCGGTCGACACCAACGAAGTAGAGAAGAATCTCAGGACGGTCGGATTCAGGATCGCACCCGAGGCAAAGGATGTCCTCAAGATCTCGCCGCCGAGCTGGCGGCACGACGTTCGGGGCGATGTTGATCTCGCGGAAGAGATCGCTCGCCTTCGCGGCTACGATACTTTCTCCTCCGAGCTGCGTCCGTTCCGGCCAAGTGCCGTCCCCGACGCGCCGCTGGTAGCGGTGACCAAACGCGTGGAGGAAACCTTTGTCGGTGTCGGGCTGAATGAAGTGAGGCCGATGCCATTCGTCGCGGAGGGGAAGGGAGCAACCGTCCGCGTCACGAATCCACTCGCGGAGGACGAAGCATTCCTGCGCGGTGACCTGCTGACGACTCTCATATCCCGCGCGGAATTCAACCTTTCCCACATGCAGGGCAACGTTCGGCTGTTCGAGATCGGGACGGCGTTCTTCGCCGTAGAGGGTGCGGCGGATCTTCCTGGTCCGAAGAAGGCCGCGGTTCCGCGGGAGGAGATGCACGTAGCCGCGTTGGTCATGGGTCAGCGGGCGCCGACGCATTTCACGAAGGCGATACAACCGAGCTACGACGAGTGGGACATCAAGTTCCTCGCCGAAACGGCGGCCGCGGCGGCGTTCCCGTCGGCTGCGGTGATTCTTATTCCGGGAACGGGCGAAACGTTGTGGGAGATCTCTGTGGACGGCCACACGGTCGGCTCGGCCAAACGGCTGAAGCTCGATGCCCCGGTTTGGGCGAAGCCAGCGTTCGGCTTGGAGATCAACCTCGAAGCGATCGAGCAGGGAGCAGCCAAAACCAAGTCGTACCGCCCGATCCCCGTGACTCCGCGAGTGCAGGTCGACCTCGCGCTGTTGGCGCCCGCCACCGTCACCGCGGCGCAGATCGACACCGTCATCAGGAAAGAAGCTGGCGAGCTGCTCGAGAGTCTTACGCTCTTCGACGAATTCAGCGGTCAGGGAATTCCCGATGGATTGCGCAGTCTCGCCTGGGCGTTGACCTTCCGTCATCCCGAGCGCACACTAAAGGACCAGGAAGTGCAGGGAAGAACGGCGAAGATTGTCACCGCATTAGAGGGAGAACTGGGTGTCCGACAGCGTACGGCCTGATAGAGCCGCTTTTGCGGAACTTGAGCAGCTTGTGAAGCATCTCGGTGACGAGCTTGCCTCATTCCGCCGCCGGGCTATGCAAGCGGAGGCGCGGATCAAAAGCCTGGAGTCAACCGGAGTGAAGGGAGTCGTGTCCCCCGAGCGCGTGCAGTTTCTGGAGAAAGAGAACGCGGGTCTCACGAGCCGGCTTGATGCCGCGCGCGCACGAACGCAGCAGATGATCGATCGCGTTCGCTTTCTCCGGCAGCAGCACGACGGAGCGGGGGCTCGTTGAGCACAAAGAAGAATGTCGTCCGCGTCACGATCCTCGGCGACGAGTACTCGATCAGAAGCGACGCCAGCCCCGAGCGCACCCGCGCAGTGGCCGAGCACGTGGACAACGTGATCCGTGAGACGATGCGCGCCGGCAACATCGTCGAGGCCCAGAAAGGCGCCATCCTCGCGGCGCTGAGCATCACGGACGAGCTCTTTGATGCTCGTGAAGCTGGTGAGGACCTTGCCGGATCCATGAAGCGGCTCAGTGCCGAGATCCGGCCCTGGCTGCCACCGGCGAAGAGAAAGGACTAAGCAGGGATCAGGGCGCCGCGGACTCCCGAGCGCCAAACGCCGACGGAAAGGCTCCAAGCGATTAGCTGCAAAGCAGACCGCCCCCCGCTTTGGTTTTGCGGATTCAACCGAAGCGATCGAGTCCCGACGCCGCGACCTCGCGTTAACTCGCTCTCGCCCAAACCAAGAACCGACATTAGTTTAACTCGACTTCGCGACGACTTTCCGGCGCGATAGGGGCCGCCTGTGGCATTGCCGCGGGCCCAACATAGATCTGATATGACTAGCACTGCTTGGTTAACCGCAGCTGGCATCCTTCTGTTTGCAATTGCCGGTGCGGTTTTTTTCTTTATCGGCAGAAAGTTGGGTCGGCGCGCGGAGCTCGAGCGTCAGCAGCAAGCGCGCGCGACCGCCGAAGAGACCTCCAAGAGAATCGTCGGCGAAGCGGAGCGCGAGGCAGAAAGCCTGCGTAAGACGGCCATCCTCAGCGGCAAGGAAGAGCTAATGAGGCTCCGCGAGGAGTGGGAAGTCGAGGTCCGCGGCCGCCGCGAGGAGATCGAGCGCGAGGAGCGTAGGGTCGACGACCACGAAGGCCAGCTCAATCGCAAGTACGACCTGCTGGAGCAGCGCGAACGGGAGACCACAAAACGCATCGAGACCGTTGCCAGCCGCGAGAAGACCCTCGGGGACCGCGAACAGGAGCTCGACAAGCTGCTCGGCGAGGAGAGGCGACGGCTGGAGCAGCTCGCTGGACTCTCCGCCGCCGACGCGAAGGCGGAGCTGGTGCATCGAATGGAGGAGGAGGCGCACGCCGACGCGGCAAACAAGATCCGCGAGATTCGCGAGACCGCCAAACGAAACGCTGAGCGAGAGGCGAAGAAAATAATCGCGCTGGCGATCCAGAGGATCGCGGCCGAACAGAGCGTGGAAGCCACGGTCTCCGCCGTCTCACTCCCAAACGATGAGATGAAGGGGCGGATCATCGGCCGCGAGGGCAGGAACATCCGCGCATTCGAGCTCGCCACCGGAGTCGACGTCATCATCGACGATACGCCGGACACCGTCGTCGTGTCGTGCTTCGATCCGATACGCCGCGAGATCGCGCGTCTTTCCCTGGAAAAGCTCGTCGCCGACGGGCGAATCCACCCTGGGCGTATCGAGGAAGTCGTCAACAAGTCAAGGCAGGAGGTCGACGCATCCATCGTCGAAACGGGTGAGCAGGCGGCGTACGAAAGCGGTGTTCACGGACTGCATCCGGAGCTTGTGAAGCTGATCGGGCGTATGCGCTGGCGCACCAGTTACGGCCAGAACATTCTGAACCACTCGAAGGAAGTCGCGTGGCTCGCCGGGATCATGTCGGCGGAGCTAGGGCTTGATGTGGCGATGGCCCGCAGGGGCGCACTGCTTCACGATGTCGGCAAGGTTCTGACCCACGAGCACGAGGGCACTCACGTGCAGCTTGGTGTGGAGATGGCGACGAAGTACGGGGAAAACCCGATCGTGGTCAACTGCATCGCCGCTCACCACGACGATGTGCCCCATGAGAGCGAGATCTCAGTGCTGGTGCAGGCGGCGGATGCAATCTCCGGGGCGCGACCCGGCGCCCGGCGGGAGGCGTTCGAGACCTACGTCAAGCGACTCGAGGGTCTCGAGAAGATCGCGTCGAGCTACCGTGGAATCGAGAAGGTCTTCGCGATCCAGGCGGGCCGCGAAGTTCGCGTGATCGTCACGCCGGAGGAGGTCGACGATCCGCGGATGGCATCTCTCACCGAGGAGATCGCGCGCCGCATCGAGGCCGAACTCCAGTATCCGGGCCAGATCAAGGTCGTGCTGATCCGGGAGACGAGAGCAGTCGACTTTGCCCGCTGAGCTGATCGATGGCCGTGCGATCGCGAGGAAGGTGCGCGCGGATGTGGCGGAACGGGCGAAGAGACTCCTGGCACGGGGGCTCAGACCAGGGCTTGCTGTAGTGATGGTTGGCGACGATCCCGCGAGCGCAGTTTATACCAATGCCAAGGCGAAGGCGGCGGAGGAAGCGGGCTTCTACAGCCTCAACTTGCGCCTGCCCGCCGATACTTCACAGTTTGATCTGTTGAGCCGCGTCGACGAGCTTAATTCAGATCCGAAAATCCACGGCATATTAGTCCAGATGCCACTCCCGAAACAGATCGACCCCGACACCGTGATCAGGAGAATCGATCCCGCCAAGGACGTGGATGGATTCCATCCCGTGAACGTCGGGAAGGTGCTGATCGGTGAGCGCGACGGATTCATTCCCTGCACACCGGCGGGCATTCAGGTGCTGTTGAGAGAGTCGGGCGTGAAGACGCCCGGGAAGGACTGCGTCGTGATCGGGCGGAGCAACATCGTCGGCAAGCCGATGGCCGCGCTGATGATGCAGGACAACGAGAACGCGAACTGCACCGTCACCGTTTACCACCGTCACACGGCCGACCTCAAAGCCCACACACGAGTAGCCGATATTCTGATCGTTGCGGCCGGGCGCCCGCGCATTGTCACGGGCGACATGGTCAAGCCCGGCGCGGTTGTCATAGATGTCGGTACGAATCGTGTCGCAGACCCCGAGTCAAAGAGTGGAACGAAGCTGCGGGGTGATGTCGATTTCGAGTCCGTTCGTGAAGTGGCGTCGAAGATTACGCCGGTGCCGGGAGGAGTTGGGCCGATGACGATCGCGATGCTGATGTCGAATACCGTTCGTGCCGCGGAAATGACGCTGCGATGAAAGCCGTTCCGTTCGATCTCTTCGCACCTCCGCGCTCGCGCTCGGCGCCGGGAGCCGCTGCCGACAATCCACTGTCGGTTGGCGACCTCGCGCTGCGTACGCGAGAGCTGGTCGAATCACACCTGCACGCGGTCTGGGTTCGCGGGGAGATCACAGACTTCAAGCGTCACCGAAACGGACACTGGTATTTCTGCCTCCGCGATCGGCTCGCGCAGATTCGCTGCGTCGTCTGGTCCGGCGATCAACATCGGATGCCGGCGCCGCCCGACGACGGAATGCAGGTCGTCGTGTTCGGACATATGACTGTCTATACCGCTCGCGCGGACCTCCAGCTGAAGGTCACGCGAATCGACGCCGAAGGAGACGGACTGTGGCGGAAGGCGATGGAGCTGACGCTGGCGAAACTTCGTCGCGAAGGGCTCCTCGACGAGGTGCGCAAGCGAGCCATTCCACGTTTTCCGAGAGTGGTGGCTGTAGTTACGAGTCCTGACGGA
>DASWGL010000152.1:0-8953 GCA_036393735.1 Gemmatimonadaceae bacterium
GCACCGCGTGGTTCCAGGGCAACGACGACGCGCGGCTCGTTCGCATCGAGTACAACGCGGGAAATCGGAAGCCGATCGTGGCAGCCGCGGTCGATCACCCTGCCGGCGCGCTGCCGATGCGCGTGAACCTTTCCTCCGCGGGAACGATGGACCTCGACGAGGATTCGCTGCGATACGTGTGGACCATCTCGCGGCAAGGCGGCAACGTGTTGCAGCGGCTGACCGAACCCAACCCGTCGTTCACTTTCACTCGGCCCGGTACGTACACGGCGTCACTGACGGCGACGGATCCTCAGGGCGCGCAGTCCACCGCGGACGTGCAGATCGTGGCAGGCAACGAGCCGCCCAACGTCGATATCGATCTCGCTGGCGGTAACCGTACGTTCTTCTTCCCCGGCATTCCGGTGCGCTATGCGGCGCGCGTGACCGATCGTGAGGACGGATCGCTACGGAGCGGGAGCATCCCCGCGGGCCGAGTGAGTGTAAGCGCGCAGTACCTGAAGGAGGGGCTCCCGTCGAGCGGCAGCTCGCCCGCGACAGGGAGGACACTGATCGAAGGAGGCGACTGTCTCTCCTGCCACCAGTGGAACAGGAAATCAATCGGCCCATCGTACGTGGATGTCGCGCAAAAGTATCACGGCGATAACAGAGCGATCTCGCGTCTCGTCCGGAAGATCCGCGAAGGGGTATCTGGCGTGTGGGGCAACGTGGCGATGGCCGCGCACCCGACGCTCACCAACGAGCAGGCATCCGCAATGGTCGCGTACATCATGACTCTCGCCGACCCGAAGTCGAGCGCGCCTTCACTCCCTGTCCGAGGCACGTATGTCCCTCCAGCTGGGTCGGCTGATGCGCCCAAGGGGGCACTGGTGCTGCGCGCAGCGTACACCGACCGCGGCGCGAACGGGATGCCCCCGATCACGAAGGAGAAGACGATCGTCCTCCGCTCGCCGAGCGTGGTGGTCGCGAGTGGTGAGCTGTCGGAGGGAGTGTCGAAGCAGAGCGTACCGGAGCTGCCCGTCGAGATCACCGTCGTGAATCGGCCGGGTGCGTCCGTCGCGTTGAAGCAGACTGACCTGACAGGAGTAGCCGACGTGGTATTCACCGCGGTGGCGCCGGCTCAATACCAGGCGAAGGGTGGCAAGATCGAAGTGCACCTCGACTCGCCGACCGGTGCCTTGCTCGGCGAGAGCGAGCTGATTCGCCCGACCACTGACCCGGCCGCGCTACCGTCACAACTTCGGACGACGATACGGCCGACGTCCGGATTGCACGACGTGTATCTGGTCTGCAGAAATCCCGATGCAAAGAGCGATCAATTCCTGTTCGGTTTGTTGACGGCAACCTTCGAGGCGGCGGCGAGGTCACCGAGGTAGTTCCTTCCCCTTACGGATGGAACAGCACGGTGCTCAACAAATACGCCCATAGATAAAGACACACGCCGAAAACGGTGTGGGTCATCAGACTCTTCAGTCTCGCCTTGTTTGGATGAGGGGTCCTCGATGCGGCGACGCCAAGCCCGAACGAGGGCTGCATGGTAAAGAAGGGCACTAGCACTGTAGCTATACCGAATGCCAAAGCAGGCAACAGTGTCGGGCGCGCGAGCCAACTGCCCGAAACAAGAAGGACGAACAGCAGGGCGAATGCAGTGCCGATCAGGTAGTGAGTAATCCACCCCACGGTGCACTCGTGCGGCTTCTGCGGAGTGGTAGCGCTGCTTTCATGCACAATCGTTCCACCCGGGATGTAGAGAACCCACCGCCCGAGTAAGCAGTAGTTCAGGGAAGGGATGCTGAAGGCACGCCTCAAGAACAACGCCCAGAGGTCTATCAGGAGAGTTGCTCCCAGCCCGATTAGAACAGCCTCGACGATGTCGGCTGCGTCTACGACCATGATAGCCTCCCGAGGGCGTTACGTGGCCTGCGCGCGGACCTCAGGGACACGATTCTCGAGTCAGATTCCCCTCGTTCAGGAACGTGGCTCCTCGTATAGACCGAACTCGTTCCCCACAGGATCGGCGAACACTGCAAAGGCGCCCATCCCCGAGCCGATACCGGTACGGCGAGTCAGCACCCGCCCACCCTCGGTCTCGATCCGCTTCAAAGTGTCGGCGATGTCATCTACCATGATGTACGTCCGCGTGCGCTCATCGGGTGTGCGATCGCTCTCCTTTACCCACGTCCCGCTCACGCCACCAGTGTCATCGAATGCCAGCGCCCCATCCCCTCGTTTCCTGACCTTCCAGCCGAAAATGGTGCTGTAGAAGTCGGCGGAGGCTTCGGCGGTCTTAGCGGGTATTTCCAAGTAACAGATTTTGCCGTGCGGCATACGGTCTCCATCAAGGAGGAATGCGGCCAAGCGCCGCCTAACGCCCTAGTTCAGTTGCAAAGCACATCCAAATAATTGCGCGCAAAGCGAGCCTCGAAACGGCCTAACGCTCAGCTGTTATCAAGAATGGCTCTGAACGGGGTAGCGATGACGTGTCGGCCTTCGTCATGAGTACGGGAAGAACAGCTCATTGCCGTCGGGATCGTCGATCTGGAGCACATCGTTCCCCCACCAGGATTCCTTGCTGGGAACAGAGCGCTCGACGAGTTCACGGCGAAGGTCTGTGAGCCCGTCCGCGGTCAGCTCGACGAACAGGCGCGCCTTGTCTCTGCGCGTGGCGTCCTCACAGAGGATGATCTCGCACTCTCCGTGATTGACCTGGCAGACCTTGCCGGCACCGCCGCCTTCATGCCAACTCTTCTCGAAGCCGAGCATGTCGACGTAGAAACGAATCGCGCGGTTCACGTCGGCAACGAAGAGGACCGGGCGCGTGTACCACCGGTGAACAATCTGGCTTCTCACGGCTTGCTCCGTCATTCTGCCTCCTGATCCGCCTAACGCCGTAGTTCAGCTGGGCGCGGTCCACTCATACGATGCGCAACCCAACGACTTCGCACCGCCCGTCTGCTGAAACGTTCGTTAGCTAGCGTGGGAATCGAACGGCTGATCGTCATTTTTCCGATTGGGAAACCAGGCTTGAAATGCCGTCCAGGAGTCGAACCCGGTGGAGGCTCCGGCGCCCGTTGAACTCGTGGGAGTCGAACCCACTGCGCCGGCCTTCCTCTGGCGAACCGCGCCACGGCGATAGAAACGTACATAGGAGTGCCGGAGAAATCAGCGTCGTCTAGATCGTGAAGCGGGTGCCGAGGAGACCCAATCGTCGTAGATCACGTCTCTGCGCTTCCTCCGCACACGCTTCGACGATGCTCACAATCGGTATCGGCGAGCGAGCGACGAGATCGTCGAAGACAACGTGCGGAGTGTTGGCGGCCATCGCCGCGACGTCCGCTCCAGCCGCAGCCAGGCGACGGAGCGATGCCAATAGATATTCGACCAGCGCCGGTCTGTCGTGCTCGACGAGACGCAATCCGCGGTCGACGTCGAGACTGTCGATGATGATCGATGGCGAAGAGGAAGGATCATCCCGCTTCCACTCCTTCAGAATGCGTCGGTAATCGTCTATCGTGGACTCGGGCCCCAACCCACCGACGATTCCAAGCGTTGTCACCTATTGTACCTCCACAGTTAACTGATGATCGGGGCGGATGATGACAGATGGTTTTGTCGTGTGTCTACTTCAAACCGAGCTTCTTTCCCGCTGCCAACAGTGCGAGCGATTCGCGAATACGCCTTTCCCGGGTGTCCGGCCGCTTGGCCGTGTGAATCCAAACGACGAAGTTACGGCGGTAGGTTGGTGCCAGCTCACGAAAGAACTTCCAGGCTTTAGCATTGGCCTTTATCGCTTTCGCGATGTAATTCGGTAGGTTGGGGATGACCGGTCGGGGTCCGTAGGTGTTCTCAGTCGGTGCAGCCGTGAGGCCTGCTGAAGTGAGCAAGCCGGCTGCCTTCAGTTCCTTCCACCGTCTTCGATTGAGAGCCGACCACTTGCTGGTGGGCTTTCGCGGCGTCACCTTGACCGCGTATCGGTTGTCATCCAGTCGCTTGACAAGACTGTCGATCCATCCAAAGCACAACGCCTCACGGACGGCGTCGTCGTACGGCACCGACTTCAGCCCCGTGTGGTGCTTGTAGAACATGAGCCAGATTCCGGAACTTGACGTGTGGTGTGTCGTCAGCCACGCGCGCCACTGTCGGCGACTCCGAACTTCGAGCGTCATGAGTTCTGCCGTCACACCTGACTGGTCTCCGCTCCGTCGGGTCGTCGCGTGATGCTTCGAGAGATGCTAGTGGTCAGGCGCGGATCTGCGATATATGTCATTGCCTCCTAGTTCATCAAGATGCTCGTTGGGCCGCACGGCGCAGCAAAATACAGAGCGCGATTTCAATAACACCAAACGCCGTCCCCACGGGTAGGTACCACAGCGTCAACACAGCGCCGATCAAAGCCGCGTTCACCGCCCACGGGACTCTTCGCACCAACGCGGCCGCGATGATCAGCCACGCCAGTCCAAACGCGACGAAGATGATTTTCATCAACACGGACCGCGGCGCGATCCCCACGCTCTCAACGATGTAATGCCACGGTCCGAGCTCGCCCGCACGCGCGCCCGAACGCGGCGTCACATAATCGCCCACTGTGAGCGCGCGCGTTCCATCGAATCCCATCCAGAGCCCCTCCATCAGGGCGAGAACGATGATCGTGACGCGGGCCATTCTCACTAACCCGCGGTCATCACCGGATCCGGCGCCTCAACGCGCACGCCCGCCGATGGATCCTCGGCTTCGCTCACGGTCGTCGACACGGACGCAGGCAGCCTCTTCGCGAAGATCAGCTTGTCATCGCCCGGCTTGTAATACTCATTGATCTTCCCCACCAGCTCGTAACCAGTCTTCTCATAAAACTGGATCGTCCCGCCGTACGTCTCCTGCGACGACGTCTCAACCAGAAGCATCTTCCCCCCACGCCTCACTATCTCTTCCTCGGCGAATTTCAATAACCGCTTCCCGACGCCGCCGCGATGCTTGGATTTGTCGACTGCGATCCAGTACAGATCGTACGTCGACTCAGTGAGCGGTGTGGGCCCGAAGCACACATAGCCCAGCACTTCCGAACTCTCCTCGTCCCTCGCGTCGAGAACGTAAGTGAGGTATCCGCTGTGCTCTCCGAGATCGAGCCACTCGTCGATCAGCTCCAGCGCGGTTCCCACCTCCTCGGGCGTAAAATTCCCCGCGTTCTCGAGAATCCTGAAGACGCCGCTGCGATCGGCCGCGACCATCGGCCTGATTGTCCGGTTCATCGACTTCGTCGTTAGTTACTGGGGACCTGCAACGAGTCCCACGTTGTCGCTTCCCGCTTCCCGCCTCCCGCTTCCCGCTTCCCGCTTCCCGCTTCCCGCCTCATATCTGCAGCGACCTTCCCAAAACTCCAAGCGCGGCTTCCTTCACCGCTTCGCTGAGCGTCGGGTGCGAGTGTACGGTGATGCCGATGTCCTCCGACGATCCGCGATACTCGAACGCCAGCACCGCCTCCTGAATCAACTCCGACACTCCCGGCCCGATCATGTGCGCGCCGAGCAGCTCGTCGGTCTCGGCGTCCGCAATGAATTTGACGAAACCCGTCGTGTCGCCCGCCGTACGCGCCCGGGCATTGGCAGAGAAGGGAAACCTCCCGGTCTTGTACTTTCGCCCGCTGGCCTTCACCTCGTGCTCGGCCAATCCTACCGTCGCGATCTCCGGCCACGTGTACACCACCGACGGCATCGACTTGTAATCAATGTGCGACTTCTGCCCTGCGATCACCTCTGTCGCGACGACGCCCTCGTCCTCGGCCTTGTGCGCGAGGAGCTTGCCACCCACAACGTCTCCGATCGCATAGACGTTGGGGATGTTCGTGCGCATCTGCGCGTCCACCAGAATCTCACCTCGTTTGCTCACGCCAAGGCCCAGCGCGGCAGCGTCGATACCGGTCAGCGATGGCGTGCGACCAACGGACACCAGCACGTAATCCGCCTCGATTGTCTCCTTGTTTCCATCCTTCTCGACGTCGACGAGGACGCGATTCGCTTCGACCTTCGCCCCCGTGACTTTCGATCCGACACGAATCTCGAGCCCCTGCTTCCGGAAAACCTTGTCCGCTTCCTTGATGATCTCTTCGTCGTTGCCGGGAAGAATCGTCGGCATCAGCTCGACTACTGTCACCTTCGCGCCAAGCCGGCGCCAAACGGAGCCGAGCTCGAGTCCGATGACTCCGCCGCCGATCACCAGCAGATGCTTCGGCACTTCGGGAATCTTGAGAGCGCCGATGTTCGACAGCACTCGCTTCTCGTCGAATTTGAGGAAGGGCAGCTCGACTGAAACGGAGCCGGTCGCGATGATGACGTTCTTCGCCCGGTACGACTCAGACTTTCCATCCGAGAGAGCGACGTCGATAACATTCCCTTTCTTGAGCGTCCCCTTTCCTCTGACCCACGTCACCTTGTTCTTGCGGAACAGGTACTCGACGCCCTTGGTGTTCTGGCCTACGACCGTGTCCTTGCGCTTCATCATCGTCGGCAGGTCCAGCTTCACATCGCCGATCGTCACGCCATGCTCGGCAGCGTGCAGCCGCGCGAACTCGTAGTGCTCCGTTGATGTGAGCAGCGCTTTCGATGGAATGCACCCGACGTTGACGCACGTTCCGCCAAGCGTCTTGTCCATCTCGATGCAAACTGTGTTGAGGCCCAGCTGGCCGGCGCGAATTCCTGCTACATATCCACCGGGTCCGCCGCCGATGATAGCTACATCGCAGTCGACCATCTATTCGATAAGCATCGCGGCTGGATCTTCGACGAGCTCCTTCACGCGTACGAGGAATAGCACCGCCTGCTGGCCATCGACGATGCGATGGTCGTAGGAGAGCGCGATGTACATCATGGGCCGGATGACGACCTGGCCATTGACCGCGATCGGCCGGTCCTGCGTCTTGTGTAAGCCGAGTATGCCGACTTGCGGGTAGTTGATGATCGGCGTGGAAATAAGGGAGCCGAAAACACCACCATTGGTGATCGTGAATGTGCCGCCGGTGAGATCATCCATCGTCAGCTTGCCGTCGCGCGCACGCTTGGCGACCTCCGAGATCTCCCGGCTCAAGTCGATAGTGCCCTTGCGATCCGCGTCCTTGACATTGGGAACGACGAGCCCCTGCTCCGACGCGACCGCGATCCCCATGTTCACATAGTGCTTGTAGATGATGGTGTCGCCATCGATCTGCGCGTTGACCATCGGGAACTGCTTCAACGCCTGGCACGCGGCGCGCACGAAGAAGGGCATGAACGTCAGTTTGACGCCGTGCTCCTTCTCGACTTTCTCCTTGTACTTGTCGCGCAGCGCATTGAGGGCCGACATGTCGACTTCGTTGAACGTCGTGAGATGCGCCGTCGCGTGCTGCGACTGGAGCAGGTTCTCGGCGATGCGCTTGCGGCGCGTGGACATCTTCTCGCGCGTCTCGCGCTCACCGGGCGTCGCCCCATTTCCTCCGCGTGGTGGTGCGCTGGGAGCCGAAGTCGGGGTCCACGCAGCAACGGGTGCGCGCTCAGTACCGCTCGGCGCGGCCAGCACATCGGGTTTCGATACGACGCCGCCACGACCGGTTCCGGCGACAGCGGCGATGTCGATGCCGCGCTCCTCCGCAATACGACGGGCTGCCGGCGATGACTTGATTGTTTCAGACTGAGCGGCGGGAGGCGGCGCACTGCGAGCGGGCGCAGGCGGAGCGGAAGCTGGCGCAGCCGGCGCGGGAGATTTGGCCGCGGGAGCCGGAGCTTGTGCCGCTACCACTGTGGCTGGAACCGCTGTCTCGTCCAGCTCGCCGAGTACGTCGTCGACGTGAACTACATCGCCTTCATTTCTGGCGCGCTTGGCCAGCACACCGGGTTTGAGTGCCGGGACTTCTACGGTGATCTTGTCGGTCTCGAGGTCGACCAGCGTGTCGCCGGCGGCAACGACATCGCCCTCTTTCTTGAGCCACCGGGATACCGTGGCCTCAACGATCGACTCGCCTAGAGGAGGGACCTTTATGGGGAGCATTCAGACTGATCCGGAGCGAATGGAAATCAAAGGCGGTATCTTCCGGCTGCGGCGCGCAGCCCCTTTGGGATGGCCGCAATTATCACAGCCGTAAATCAATGTTCCGACTGAATATAACGCTCCGATAATCGCGTGCGAGGACTCACCATCTCGGCGCACGGCGGGCTCGACCAGATCGAGTACCGCACTGATCTGCCGAAGCCGGAGCCCCAGCGCGGCGAGATTCGCGTCCGCGTCAAAGCCGCGGCGCTCAACCATCTGGACCTGTTCGTCGTCGCTGGAATGCCGGGCGTCAAGATCACCCCGCCCTGGATCCTTGGGGCCGACGCCACTGGAGTCGTCGACGCAATCGGCGACCTGCACGGTACTTCGGACAACCAGCTGAGGGTCGGCGACAGCGTCATCGTCAACCCCGGCTTGAGCGATCATACCTGCGAGTTCTGCCAGGCTGGTGAGCACTCCTGCTGCGTCAATTTCAGGCTGCTCGGTGAGCACGCCCCCGGCACGCTGGCGGAATACATCGTTATTCCGGCACGCAACGCACGCGGCATTCCGAAAGACAGGCCGGTCGAGCAAGCTGGGGCGTTCACTCTGTCGACCCTTACGGCATGGCGAATGGTAGTGACGCGCGCCCGCGTCAAGAAAACGGACAACGTTCTGATCTGGGGAATTGGCGGTGGTGTCGCGCTCGCCGCGCTTGAGATCGTGCGCACCATCGGCGCGACGGCGTGGGTCACATCGCACAGCGACGAGAAACTGGCGCTGGCGCGCGGACTTGGCGCGGAGCACGTGATCAACTACGCGTCGACCGATGTAGGGAAGGAGGTCAGGACGCGCACGCTCAAGCGCGGAGTCGATGTAGTGTTGGATACGGTGGGTGAAGCGACGTGGGCGCAATCACTCGGCGCCCTCGGAAGGCGCGGCCGTCTGGTGACGTGCG
>DASWGL010000153.1:0-6300 GCA_036393735.1 Gemmatimonadaceae bacterium
CACCAGCCATCGCGGCATCGCACACCGGGAACGGCAATTCGTTCGAGGATCGGGTCCGCACAAAATCTTCTCCGCTGGTCCGAAAGATTGCGGCGGAGCATGGAGTGAATATCGCGTCCCTCCACGGCTCGGGCGTCGCTGGTCGCGTCACCAAGCGCGACATACTCGGCTTCATAGAATCGGGCGAGGCAATCACGATAGGTCCGCCAGGACCACGCACCGGCGGGGTTCCTGGCCGCCTCACGCTGCCGCTGCCTGAGCCATGGCCGGGCGACGTCGTCGAGCCGATGACCAAGATGCGCGCGCTGATCAGCGAGCACATGGTTGCATCGCGGCACACATCGGCTCACGTGACATCGTTCATCGAGATCGACTTCACGCGCGTCGCCCGTATTCGGGCGAAGAAGCGTGCCGAGTTCGAGGCGGCGACTGGGCAGAAGCTCACGTACATGCCCTTCATCATCAAGGCGGTGACCGAGGGGCTGCACGCGTTTCCGATCATGAACTCGTCCGTGGCCGGGACGAACGTCATCTATCGAAAGCAGATCAACATCGGAGTCGCTGTCGCGCTCGACTGGGGACTCATCGTGCCGGTGATCAAGCACGCCGACGATCTATCGCTTTCCGGAATCACGCGCGCGCTCAACGATCTGGCGGCGCGTGCCAGAGCCAAGAAACTCTCTCCCGAGGAGGTTCAGGAAGGAACATTCACCATTACGAACCCGGGTGTCTTCGGCTCGCTCATGGGAACGCCGATTATCAATCAGCCCCAGGTCGCCATTCTGGGGGTGGGCGCAATCGAGAAGCGCCCGAAGATCCTTGCAGGTGCCGACGGCGAGGACACGATCGCAATCCGTACCTGCGCTTATTTTTCAATCTCGTTCGATCATCGCGTGATCGATGGGGCGATTGCGGATCAGTTCCTCGCCTTCGTGAAGAAAACAATAGAAACATTTCCGGAGACCGGACTCTAAGATGCCCAAGGCTCTCACGATTCAGCGCTCGACCGTTCCCACGACCGAGCGTGCAAACTACACGAAGCGACTCAAGACGCTGCATTCGCACTACGCGGCCGCTAACTGCCGCTTCTGGGTGTTCGAGGAGACGTCGCTTCCCGGCGCGTTCGTAGAATTCACGGAAGCCGACGACGAGCAGACGCTTACCAACGCGCATGCCAATGCACCGCACAAGACACTGGACCCATCGCGCGTTTATCAGGAGGTCCCCCTTTAAGATGCCGGCCCGCTCGCTTCAGGTTGACGGTAAGAAATGGGACATCCATCCCTCCGGTTACATCACGCAGTACACGCAGGACGAATACGGGCTGATATTCTCGCGTGGCGCGGGCAAAGAGCGAGAAGTGCGCGTCACCCGCTATTCTCCGCAGGGCACTCGCTCGCGCGAGCAGGCGTTCGCCGAGTTGTCAGATGCGCAGCTGAAGGAGCTGTTCGAGCAATCGCAGCCGAGCTTCACATCGCCTGAGGCCGGTTACGAGCGGTGAGTGCGGATGCGGGCCGGCCGGCGTTCGTCGACCTGCACACTCACTCGACCGCCTCTGACGGTACGCTCGCTCCCGAAGGCGTAATCGAGGCGGCCGAGCGGTGTGGCCTAACCGCCCTGGCACTGACGGATCACGACACCATTGATGGAGTCCCGGCGGCGCGTGTTGCCGGTGAGCGCCTGGGCGTTCGAGTAATCGCCGGAGTGGAGCTGAGTGCTTTCCAGGAAGACAACGAGATCCATCTGCTGGCGCTGCACGTGACCCACATCGGGGCGTTGGAGACGCGTCTCAGCGGACTGCGCACCGGGCGCTACACGCGGGCCCAGAAGATCGTCGAAAAACTCCACGCTCTTGGCATTCCGCTGACGCTGGACGAAGTTCTTCTGCAATCCAACGGCGGTGCGGTTGGACGTCCGCACGTGGCTCGTGCGTTGATCGCGCGCGGCGTTGTCCAGGATTTTCGGGAGGCTTTCACGAGATATCTCGGCACTGCGGGGAGTGCATTCGTCGCCAGGGAGCGTCTCTCGATCGAAGACGCGATCTCCATCGCTCACGAGGCTGGTGCGCTGGCAATCTGGGCGCATCCCGGCGATGGCGGCAGGCGCGAAAGGCTGGAGCCCCTGGTCGGGGCGGGGCTCGACGGGTTGGAGGTGAAGCATCCCAGCCATTCGGCGGAAGATGTCAAGCGGCTGCAGGCGCTCGCAGATTTCTTCGGCCTCGTGCCGAGCGGTGGATCGGATTGGCACGGAGCCCCGGACGGACCGCGCCGTCTCGGAATAATGAACGTGCCGGTCGACTGGCTCGAGCGGCAGGATGAGAAACTTGCGTCACTGGGAGCGGCCAGTGGAACTCGATAGTCGCGTAGCGCTCGTGACCGGCGCGGGAACGCGAGTCGGTCGCGTAATCGCGCTTGCGCTAGGCAAGGCGGGCATGCGCGTCGGCGTCCACTACTCCGGATCGGAGAAGGGCGCGCGTGAGACCGCGGACGAGATAAATGCGGCCGGGAGCGACGCGGTGACACTTCCCGGGGATCTCACTGATCCCGCCACCGCCCCGAGACTTATCGAACACACCACGAAGGTTCTGGGATCGCTCGACGTTCTGGTCAATTCCGCGGCCATCATGCTGAGGACGCCAGTCGGCGAAGTCCTGGTCGAAGACTGGGACGCGATGTTCGCGCTGAACCTGCGCGCGCCTTTCTTCCTTTGTCAGGCGGCGGCGCGAGTCATGGGGGAGCGGGGCGGCGCAATCGTGAACATCGCGGACCTGGCGGCTTTCGAGACGTGGAGAGGATACATCCCGCACTCGATCACCAAGGCTGGCATCGTGCAGATGACGCGCGGTCTCGCGCATGCGCTCGCGCCAAAGATCCGCGTCAACGCGGTTGCTCCCGGCTCCGTGCTTCTGCCGGAAGGAGGGACGCAGGAGCTAGCGAACAAGCTCATCGCGACGACACCCCTGGGGAGGATCGGCACCCCCGAGGACGTTGCACAGGCGGTGCTCTATCTCCTAAGTGCTGACTATGTGACAGGCGAGACGATTATCGTCGACGGAGGCCGTCACGTTCGTTACTGACGACGCGAAAACACGCGCCGGCGCGGTATATTTCGGCAGTAGAATGTCTTGTCAGCAGCACTTCTTTACAGGTGAATCCTTTGGCGACAATGCGTGAATACGACGTTGTCATCGTCGGGGCGGGTCCGGCGGGCATGACCGCGGCGCTCTACACGGGTCGTGCGATGCTTCGCACCGCCGTGCTCGAGCGCGGCTTTCCCGGTGGGGAGCTGCTCAATACCGAGTATCTCGACGACGTGATCGGCTTCCCGAAAGTCCTCGGTTATGAGCTGGCGGAAAAGTTCGCTGCCCACGCGAAGCAATTCGGCGCCGAGTTTTTCGAGACGACCAGCGTGACGTCGGTGACCAAGATGCCCGACGGATATTTCCACACCGAGGCCGAAACCGGGGACATCTTCCGCTCGCCCGCCGTCATCGTGACCGCTGGCGGAACTCCCATCAAGCTCGGGATTCCGGGTGAGCTGGAGTACGCGGGCAAGGGAGTATCGTACTGCGCGATCTGCGATGCTGCGTTCTTCAAGCAACAGATCGTGGCCGTCGTTGGTGGTGGAGACGCCGCCTGTGAGGAGGCTGATTTTCTGACGCGGTACGCGAGCAAGGTTTATCTGATCCATCGCCGCCACGAGTTTCGCGCATCGAAGATTCTCCAGAAGCACGTATTCGACAATCCGAAGATCGAGGTGATCTGGGACACGATCGCGGAAAAAGTCGAGGGAAATCCGCGGGACGGGATGACGGGACTCCGCCTTCACAATCTCGTGACGCAGAAGCGGACGCTCCTCGAAGCGACCGGCCTGTTCATTTTTGTAGGGTTCCGGCCGAATACCGGTGTTATCTCCGGACACTTCGACCACGACGTGATGGGCTATGTGCTGACGGACCACGCCATGATGTCGTCGATCCCGGGCCTTTTCGTGGCTGGCGATCTGAGGGCGCAGCTCACGCGGCAGGTCACTACAGCGTCGGGTGATGCGACGACAGCGGCCATAGCCGCGGACAAGTACATCACGCGATTCAAAGAGGCGGAGCGCGACGGGGCAGGTCAGGCGACGCGCGAAGCCCTGGAGAGCTCCCACATCAGCGCGGGAGGATATACATGATGGGTGCACTGACGCTGGCTGCATTTGCCACAGCGAAACAGCGGTGAACGTCAAGACCATCACCGTTGGAGCGTTCCAGGAGAATTGCTATCTGGTGATGGATGATCGCTCCAACCACGCTGTGATAGTCGATCCAGGGAGCGAGGGTGAGCGACTCGTGGATGCGATAGAGAGCTCGGGCGCGACCCTCGATGCGATCTGGATCACCCACGCCCACGTCGATCACGTCGGCGCCGTCGCGTCCGTGAAGCGGAAATGGGATGTGCCCATCTATTTGCATCCCCTCGACCGCCGGCTGTACGAAGCCGCGTCGCGGCAGGCGGAGGTATATGGACTTCCATTCGAAGAACCGCCGGCTCCCGATCAGGAATTCTCGGATGGCCAGCGGCTCAAGGTCGGGGATGCCGAGATGACTGTAATCCACACGCCCGGACACGCTCCCGGGCACGTCGTCATTCACGGCAGCGGAATCGCGCTCGTTGGCGATTGCCTCTTCGCTGGATCCATCGGCAGAACAGATCTGCCCTTCTCGAATCCTCCGCAGCTGGCCGCATCGCTCGAGAAAATATCTGCACTCGCGCCGGAGACCGTAGTTTATCCCGGTCACGGCATGGAGACGACGATAGGACAGGAGCGGCTGTCGAATCCGTTTCTGAATGGCACCGCCCGCATTGTGGGACGCTAACTTGGATCTTCACAGCCAACGACAATGAGCGACAAGACTCGCACCGAGAAAGATCCGCTGGGCACTCTCGAAGTCCCCGATGACGGGCTTTACGGAGTGCAGACTTTGCGGGCCGTGCAGAATTTTCCGATCAGCGGGCTGCGGCCGATGCCTGCCTTCGTCGAGGCGACGGTGCGGATCAAGCGCGCGGCAGCGCTGACGCACAAGCAAACGGGACGGCTCGATCCGAAGATCGCGGATGCGATCGTCAAGGCGGCAGACGAGATTCTCGCCGGCAAGCACCGCGAGCATTTCGTCGTCGATGTATATCAGGCCGGCGCGGGCACGTCGCACAACATGAACGTCAACGAAGTGCTGGCAAACCGCGCCAACGAGATCCTCGGTGCCAAGCGCGGGACGTACTCGCCGGTTCATCCGAACGATCACGTCAACATGGCGCAGTCGACCAATGATGTGATTCCGACCGCCATCCGTCTCGCCTGTCTGAGCGAGCTCGGCGGTCTGGAGCAAGCGTTCGACGGGCTCGCCAGGGAGTTCGAGAAGAAGGGGAAGGAGTTCGACGGCGTACTGAAATCGGGCCGCACCCACCTCCAGGATGCGATGCCGATCAGGCTCGGGCAGGAGCTCGACGCTTATGCAGGATCCTTGCGGCGCGGCATCAAGCGCGTAGTCGAGGCCGCGGACTACCTGCGCGATCTGGGAATCGGTGGCAGCGCGGTCGGGACCGGCGTGAACGTCGAGCCCGAGTATCCGAAGCTCATGGTCAAGTACCTTCGCGAATCGACGAAGCTGGAGCTGCGCGAAGGAAAGGACAGGATCCAGCTGATGCAAAGCATGGGGGACGTCGCGGGGTTCAGCTCGCAGCTCAGAGTCCTGGCGCTCGACCTGAGCAAGATCGCGAGCGATTTGCGCCTGCTTGCGAGCGGACCCCGCACCGGTCTCGACGAGATTCGTCTGCCATCGGTGCAGCCGGGCTCATCCATAATGCCCGGCAAGGTCAATCCATCGATCCCGGAAATGGTGAACCAGGTCTGTTTCCAGGTAATCGGCAACGACGCCTGTGTTTCAATTGCGTCGGAGCACGGGCAGCTCGAGCTGAACGTGATGATGCCGGTGATCGCGCACAACGTCCTGTTCTCGATGATGATCCTGTGGAACTCCGCGCGCGTCTTCGCCGAGAAAACGGTAAAGGGGATCGAGGCGAACGAAGCGCAGTGTAGGTACTGGCTCGAGCGCTCAGCCGCTCTGGCGACGGCTCTGGCGCCCCAGATCGGCTACGCCCGCGCCGCCGAGATCAGCAAGCAGTCGGTCAAGGAGAACGTGCTGATCCGCGATCTGGTCAAGCGCGAGAAGGTCCTGCCGGAAAAAGAGATTGATGAGGTACTCGATCTCAGGAAAATGACGGAGATCGGGGTTCCAAGGGGAAAGCATGGGGGGGT
>DASWGL010000154.1:0-1750 GCA_036393735.1 Gemmatimonadaceae bacterium
CGACAAGACCCTCGAAACGATGGCAGTGCGGATTCGGGCGCGCGCGATTCGGCGCTGCGGGGAGCTACTAAAGGAGATCCCGGCCAAGGCGCACCGCCCGCAAAAAGGTGGGGAGCCGCCGCCCCACCATTCCGAACGAGCGCAGGCTGTGAAGGATGCCGGCCTATCACCCGACCAAGCGAAGGACGCTCTGCGTGTCGCGAAAGTTCCGGCAGGCGAGTTTGAGGAGGCCGTCGAGTCCGAAACGCCACCGACGATCAGTGAACTGGCCGAGCGCGGAACGCAGAAGAAGGCTGGGGCGCTCGTCGATATCGAAGGCCGCGACCCAGAGGAGTACAACCGGGCGCTCCTGTTCAATGGTGCGTTGAAGGAACTCGCGACAGCAGCGAAAGAGATCGCGCCGAAAATGGTCTTTCGCGGCTCGGTGCCGCGTCACTACGAGCGCATGCGTGACAACGCCTCATTTCTGCTGGAATGGCTGAATCGATTACGCGAACTATTGGAGACTCACAGATGACACAAACAGAAGTGATGGAGCAGGCCGAACTCAGGCGCGAGGTCGTGGAATTGATTGACGATCGCGTCTCAAGCACCGGCGTCGCGGCGAAGAGTTGGATCGTCAAGGAAATGGTCGACCGGCACGACGATCTACGTGGGCGCGATCGGGCGATGGCGAAGCTCTGCATGTATGGCCACATCGCCACGACGGTCCGACTCGTCCTACAGGACCAACACCGGAAAGAGGAGGCGGTCGAGGGAGAGCGACAGCTGTTGCTGCCAGGTCACAAGCGGCTACAGCTTCGCTACAGCGTCGATCGAGACGGCGAGCAGATGATCGTCTCGCTGGAGGAGATGACTGTTTCTGAGGGTCGGGCGAAATCGAAGGAGCTGCGCGCGATGGCGAAGGGTAATCTCGCGCATGCAGATGAGTTGGACGACTACTTCGATCGCAGGGCGGCGGCGTAGAGACTCTGATGCCGCGGGCGCGCATGCTCAAACCGGGCTTCTTCCTCAACGAGGACCTCGCTGAGCTGCCGCCGCTCGTGCGCCTGCTGTACGCCGGGCTGTGGACAATCGCGGACAGGGAAGGGAGGCTGGAGGACCGGCCGAAGCGGATCAAGAACGCGGTGCTGCCCTATGACAAGCTGGATGTTGACGCGGCGTTGAACAAGCTGCAGGAATTAAAGTTCGTCGTCCGGTATGAAGAGCAGGGTGGTCGGTATGTGTGGATTCCAGCCTTCCTGAAACACCAACACCCCCACGTCAATGAGCCTGCAAGCACGATCCCGGCACCACTAATGGCCGGCCACATCCCGCCAATGGATGTAGTAGCACCGCCAATATCTGATGCACTCAGGCGGAGTCTTGATCCGGAGTCTTTAGCTGTTAACGGAGTCTTGACAACCCCCCTTAGCCCCCCTGCGAGGGGGGCTGTTTCATTCGATTCTCGTCGCAGGAGAAGGCCGAGAGCCACCCAAGAGCCCCCAAGGCCAGAATGGGAACGCAACGGTCTAACGCGCGACGAGTTCGCGGAATCGCTACGGAAATACGCGGCTGATGAGGGACTCATAGGCGATCAGGCCGACGAATTCGTGCGCAGGAGGCTGGCGCAATGACCGCCTCATCTCACGGCGCAAAAAGTGAAGTCACCACAGCGGAGGTCTTCAGCGATCTCGTCGACCGCATCCTGCGCCGCTTGGCGACCGCAGCAGAACGCGCACGTCGGGAGGGCGACGTGGACTTCATGCAG
>DASWGL010000155.1:0-2499 GCA_036393735.1 Gemmatimonadaceae bacterium
GCGTATTGCGCCGCCAACAACATCGGCTTCATTCCGTGGTTTCCACTCGAGGCCGGCGAGCTGACCCGACCAGGTGGTCTTGTCGACCGCGTCGCGAAGGCGCGCGGCGCCACGGCGGGACAAGTAGCGCTCGCATGGCTCCTGCAGCGAAGCCCGGTCATCCTGCCCATCCCCGGTACAGTACGCGTCGCCCATCTGGAACAAAACGTGGCCGCGTCGAGCCTCTCGCTGACATCTGAAGAAGTCGCGGAACTCGACACCGCGGCCTGAATGCCAAGCGTGATGTGTTGGAGGTGAGTCGTGAGCATCATCGATCGCATCGGGATTCGGCGCGTAGTGGTTGAACGTACCACGGTGATTTCAGAACAGTCATTCGAGACCGTTCTCGCAAGGCTCACGGCCGCCGTCGGCCATCCGGATATGTCGGCGTTTGCGCAAGACGTCGCACTCGCCCGCGCTTCGGCCGATCTGGAACGGATCGTCAACGCGGCCATCGGCCCTGCCGGCCTGATGGAGATGGCTCGTTTCGACATCGGAGATGTGCTAAGCAAGGGCAACAGCGCCCAGAAGAGCGTTCGCCTTGTCATCGGCAACCCTCTGATCATGAAGGAAATGGTCAAACATGTGCCGGATGCGGCGTCGTATGCGCCGGTGACGGTGCTGATCGACGAACGCGCCGCCGGTGTGCACCTGTCGTACGACCTGATGGCGAGTTTCCTGGCGCCCTATGACAATGCGCAGGCCTCCGCCGTCGCGAGGCAGCTAGATGAGAAGGTTCTTGCCCTGTTGACGGCGGCCGCAGAGTGAGCGTCGCGTGACGGATCATCCCCTGATTGAGCGCGCCCGTACCTCGCCCGTGCCAGTTGCGGCGCTCATCGGCTTCTCAATTGAACCACTTGGTGACGGACAGGCAGTTGGACGGCTCGAGGCCGGTCCTCAACATGCGAACCCAATGGGCACGCTGCACGGCGGCATTTTGTGCGATGTCGCCGATGCGGCAATGGGGATGGCCTTCGTCACGACGCTGAAGCCGGACGAGTCGTTCACGACGATGTCGCTCACCATCAATTTCTTTCGGCCAGTATGGGAGTCGCGCCTGCGATTCGACGCACGCGTTGTGAATCGCAGCAAGAATACCGCCTACCTCGAGTGCGATATTACGGATCACGACGGCAAACGAATCGCCAAAGCCGCATCGACGTGCACCGTCTTACGCGGCGACCAAGCAAAAGCCCGCTGAGTCTCCTCGGTTGACGCTGTTCAGTTGGGCTGGATCTTCGCGGCTCCTACTTGAGCGACAAACTTCTGCAGCAAGGGCGACGAGTTGTCCTTCTTCCAGATCAGGTTGAATGCGAGTGCGACATTCATATCCACGACTGGAAGCAACACGACACCTCGCGGGCAGTGCCAACGCGTGGACTCATTGAGCCATGCGATTCCAATCTGGCACTGCACAAGGCCCAACTGCGTGTCGCGATCCGGTGCCTCCTGAACAATGCGCGGCGTCTTGAGGCCACCGCGAGCACAGGCCTGCATCATCTGATCATAGAAGTTCGGATTGACCCACCGCTGAAACCAGATGAACGGCATGTCCTGCAGATCCCGTAACCGAATCCGTTTTCGCCTGGTGAGAGGATGGCCTTTGGGCGCCGCGAGCACCATCCTGTCCTCCGCGAATTGCGAATGCGCCAACTCCTTATGCCACGGCGTCATGCTCGCAGCAAAGCCCGCATCCAGCCGGCCTGACAGTACGGCCTCGATCTGATGAACAGAGAGCAGATGATGCACGACGAGTTCCACGTCTGGTTGACGACGGCGGAATTCGCGAAACGTGTCGGCCACCATGCCGTGCCACGACACAGCGGTCGCGATGCCGATTCGAAGCGTCCCCGCTTTGCCGAGGGCGACCCGCTCGGCGCGGCGCTTCGCGTCTTCGACGTCTTGCAGGATGCGTCGCGCGTCGTTCAAGAACAACGATCCAGCCGCACTCAATCGAACGCCGCGCGGTAATCGGTCGAGCAAGGGAAAGCCAATCTCCCTCTCCAAATCCTGGATCTGCCGCGATAGTGGCGGCTGAGCGACGTGGAGGCGAGCCGCCGCCCGTCCGAAATGCTGCTCCTCGCCAACTGCGACGAAATAGCGCAGATGCCGTAGTTCCATTCGATACCTTCCTGGTATTGGATGAATACGAACAAAATCTTGGACGTATCGGTCTGGATTATCACAGAGTCGCGACATGAAAGCACTCGTCCTGAACGCGCTGGGCCGCGGGTTTGATCTCGACGAGGTCGACATCGCCTCGCCCATAGGCCGCGAAGTGCTTGTCGACGTTCAAGCGTCAGGCCTGTGTCATACGGACCTGCTGTTCGCAACGCATGACATCGCGCCGACGCCTTCGGTCCTCGGCCACGAAGTTGCCGGAATCGTGGCCGCCCTCGGTCCCGATGTGACGCAAGTCCATGTTGGCGACCGCGTCGTCGGGTCGCTTGCGCAGGTATG
>DASWGL010000156.1:0-7841 GCA_036393735.1 Gemmatimonadaceae bacterium
GATTGCGGTGGAAAGGCCGTGAATACGCTGAGGCCAGCCGAGGCGTACACCGGAGTATTCACACCGAATGGGGAATCGCCGGCCCATAGTTTCCCCGCTTCCCCGAACCCTGCCACCGCAATCGTTGCGAGATCCTTGTACCGTCCAATGAGGTACCGGTCCTCGACATGGGCGACCATCCGCCGGGCTCCCCCCACATCAGCAGTTCTGAAGCCGCGCAGACCACCATCCAGGTCCGCGAAAGTAAGCTGAAACGGAATTCTCTGCTTCCAGCCCGCGCTCCACTTGAGATCGGACATCACCGTATGTCTGTTGAGCGGCTTCATGTATAGCGCGGCACGTCCGTGCGCCAGCATTCCGTCCCAGTTGCCGTCCTCGTCGCGACGCCCCTCACCGGCGAGGTCCAGCGCCGCGTAAGAAATGGGTGACGCCACGCCAAGATACAGGTCACTGGACCCAAACCAGTCGCGCTCGTTGCCGCGAAGAAATCTCGCCCCTTTCCCCAACAACGTCGCGAGCTGAATCCCGGTGCGAAGATCCTGAGTCCCCTCCAGTGCGTCGAAACCGCTGACGCGCACGAAGTGCACATTGCGCACGCCCCACAGCGCATTGAAACGGGCCGTCTGGTGCTTGACGTACCTGTTCATCAGCGCCTGACTCGTGTCCGCCACGAGAGCCGTGTCGGTTACTCTGATTGGAGATGCTGCAGGACTCTCGTCTTCGAACGATATCGATCCACCAATGAGAGCCAGACGCCCGAGCGGCGGACCTATGCGCGCTATGCCGCCAATGTCGCTGTAAGATCGTTCCAGCCGTATCGCCGCCGGGTCAGCCCCCGGCCGCCGGAAATAGAAGTACCCGTTCGAGTTTCCGGCTGTTGTTCGCCAAGAAAGCTTTTGCAGGTCGGTGAGAAATGGGTGGCTCACCTCTGTCGACCAGTCGCTTCCCAGCTCTCTTCGTCCCCCCTCCAGCCGAAACTGGTAGGGTCGTCCGAGAAACTGATAATCCATCGCCTTGCCGGCGTAGATGTCCCTGAAGTGCGCACCCTTTTTCCACCCGCCTTCCAGGTGCGCGGCGCTGCCGAGGAGATTGTCCTCCCCCAGTGTCACGGCGTGCACGGCTGTACCGCCGCCGAAGCCGATGCTCAGGATCAGCGAGACTTCGTCCACAGTGGCGACGCTGAGTATGACTCCCCCCTGTCCGTCCGCATAAGCGAGCACGGTCGCGTCGGCGATGAATGGCTGCGCGCGGAGAATGCGCTCGGACTCCGCACGTCTGACTTCCGTGCACTTGTCACCCAGCTGGAGAGCGAGGTATCGCCGGATCACCGCCTCCCTGGTCGTCACGTGCTCCCTAGCGGCAAATCGCCCCGCTCGCTTCCAGAGGTTGTCGCCATTGATGCGAAAGGGCGGGCTCGCGTCGATGTCGATCCGACTGATAATCTCCCCCTTGCAGGTGACGGGGAGGCCGCTCAGACTTTGGGGCTGTGCATTTGTCGCCGACGCGGCGGCGAGCATCAGTGCCAACGTACCCTGTCTAAGAGAGATCACTCGTGTCGTCCGCGCGCAAGCCGGTTCGAGCCTGCACAGTTGCTGTTACCGCCAGCATCCGCCCGGATGGGGATACCAGTCGTGTTCGGCTGACCGCCGCCTACGTGACCGCCCTGGAAAATGCAGGGCTCATACCACTCATCGTACCTCCACTCTCCAGCGCCGACGCCGCGTCGGCGGTTCTCGATTCCGTGGCGGGCCTCGTGTTGACTGGCGGCGAAGACGTCGATCCCGCACGCTACGGCGAAAAACGCCACGAAAAAGTACGTAACGTGAACCCCGCGCGCGATGCAGCCGAAGTGGCGCTCATCAAGGAGGCAAAGGATCGTGGAACTCCGGTGCTCGCGATCTGCCGGGGAATACAGATTCTGAACGTTGCCCTCGGGGGAACTCTCGTTCAGGACATCTCCTCGCAGTGCAAGACCGACATTGAGCACGACGACGAGGGCGCTCGCGATTCACGCTCGCACGAGATCTCCGTCGAGCCGGATTCCCTCATCGCCAAGGCGATTGGCACGGAGCACCTGACAGTGAATTCCTTCCACCACCAGTCGGTGAAGAGAGTCGCTGAAGGGATGCGCGTCACCGCGCGATCTCCGGACGGAGTCATCGAGGGACTCGAGTCGACGGACAAAGACTGGTGGGTGATGGCCGTTCAATGGCACCCCGAGGAGATGACGGACGCGGTGGAACCATGGGACAGGGGCTTGTTCAAGGCGTTCGCGCGGAAGCTCGAAGCGTAGTGGAACTTCCCCGGATTCTTCACGTCGACTCCGGGCGCAGCTGGCGCGGCGGCCAGCGTCAGGTATTTCTGCTCGCGACCGGACTTCGCGATCTAGGGTATCGAACGCTCGTGGTCGCACCCACCGGTTCCCCACTTATCAGGCGCGCAGAGCGCGCCGGACTTCCCACCTACCGCCTGACCCTGCGCAGCGAATGGGACATACGCTCCGCGCGCGAGCTCCGCGCCGTCGCTGGTGAGTGGGATGCGGGAGTTGTGCACGCGCACGATGCGCGCACCCACTCGATCGCGAGGCTGGCACTTCTCGGTAAGAGGAAAACGCGTCTCGTGGTTACGCGTCGTGTCGCGATCCCGCCGAAACAGGTCCGTCTCAAGTACCGGCACGGCGTAGATGCATTCATTGCTATCTCACAGGCGGTAAAAACCGCCATGGTCAACGCCGGCGTTCCGGCCGATCGAATCGAGGTCGTCTACTCAGGAGTCCCCTCCCCGCAGGTGAAGCGTCCACGCAACTGGCGACGTGAGCGTGGTTGGCCTCCCAACGCCGTGATCTGTGGCATCGTCGGGGCGATGACGCAGGAGAAAGGTCTCGACATGGTGGCGGGAATTGCGCGCCGTCTGCCCGGGGAGGTTTTTCGTCGCACGCGCCTCGTCCTGCTTGGCGGAAAGGGAAAAGGAGGGACGACCGTATCCGGAGTGGAAGGATTTGACGCCGGATTCGTCGAGGAAATCCATGACGCCATGGCGGGCCTCGATGTCCTCTGGCATCCCGCCCGATCGGAGGGTCTCGGCACGTCGGTGATCGATGCGATGGCTCTGGGCGTTCCGCCGATTGCATTCGCGGTCGGTGGTCTGCCCGAGCTGATCGAAGATGGCAAAAGCGGCCTGCTCGTGCCGGCCGGCGATGTCGCTGGTTTCGTCCGCGCCGCCGCGGCTCTGATCAGCGATGACGGCCTCCGCGCGATGCTCGGCGAAGGCGCGAGACTGCGGGCTCGGGAGTTCGACGCCCAACGGATGATCGAACGAACGGCTGAGGTGTACAATAGAGTGGTCGCGGGGTAGCGAGTAATCACCTGACTCTCCTATCTTGCCTGTAGAACCGCCCCCGCCGTAGTCACCCATAGCAGCGGAAATGAATTGATCTACATCTGTATTCCGACCTACAACGAGGCCCAGACTATCGGTGTGCTCCTTTGGCGCATTCGCCGGGTGTTTCAGGATTACTCGCGCGAGTACGAGATCGTTGTCTACGACGATGGCAGCACCGATGGCACCCGCGAGACGCTGGGTCCATACGCCGAGGTGATCCCGCTCACGATTCTGCGCGGCGAGCAGCGCAAAGGGTACGGCGCCGCACTCGACAAGCTCATTCGCGAAGTGTCACGGCGCACTCGTTATGCACGTCGTGATGCCCTTATCGTGATGCAGGCTGATTTCACGGATCAGCCGGAGCACATCCCGGAGCTGGTCAAGCCGTTCGAGGGCGGAGCCGATATCGTGGCGGCAAGCCAGGAAATGACCGAAGCCCCCGCACCCGTGCGGAGACTCCGCCGTTTTGCGGACTGGATGCAGCGTGCGGGCCTTCTCAAAACCGATGCGACGGATCCCTTTACCACATTTCGCCTCTATCGCATCTCCGTACTGCGAGAGCTGCTCAAGTCTCTCGGGGACAGGCCGGCGGTTACAAGCACTGGATGGGCGGCCAATATTGAGCTTCTGCTCGAAGCGCGGCGCTTCGCGCGCAGAATCGAGAACGTCGATCTCGCTCCCCGGTACGATGTGCGCACTCGGGAGACACGAGTCCGGCCCGTTGCGGACGCATTGAATCTCTTCCGCTTCAGCCGGAGGGCGCGACTCCTCGCCGCTCCCGCGGGAGGCACCGCGTGAGGCGGCCTGTCATTTCGCACGTGGCCATTCTAGCCGTCGCAACTGCGTCAGGCTCCTGGGCGCAATCGGTACCCACGCCGGCAGCAGCCCAGACCGTCGTCGCGTCGACTGTGAAGCGGGCGAATGTTCCTTTCGGCCCTGGCGAGCGAATGGAGTACGACGTGAAGTTCGGTGCGCTCAGAGTCGGAAGCGCGCACATGGAAGTCGTGGCGCTCGACAACCTTCGCGGGAGGGCCGCATGGCACACCGCGTTCTGGGTGCAGGGCGGAAATTTCCTGTATCGCGTGAACGATGTGTACGAGAGCTGGATGGACGCGGAGACTCTGTCGTCCCTTCGTTTCGTCCAGAACCTCGAGGAAGGCGGGAAGGAAATCGAGAGGAGATTCGAGATCTATCCGGAGCGCAGCATCTTCGTGCAGACTTCGAAGAAGCCGACGAAGGAGGAGAAGTCAGTCAGTCAGCCGCTCGATGACGGATCATTCCTGTACTTTCTTCGCACCATTCCTCTCGTCGTCGGCCAGACTTACTCATTTGACCGCTACTTCCGGCCGGATCGCAATCCCGTTCGAATAACCGTTCTTCGCAAGGAGAGGATCAAGGTTCCCGCCGGAACCTTTGACGCGATCGTTCTCCAGCCTATGATCAAGACCAAGGGAATCTTCTCCGAGAATGGGCACGCGGAAGTGTGGCTGTCTGACGACGACAAACGCATAATGCTCCAGCTGAAATCGAAGCTGTCGTTCGGCTCGCTCAATCTTTATCTCAAGTCCTACTTCCCATCGCCAAATCCGTAGGCGGTAACAGCGGCCCTCGCCCTCGATCATCGAAAGGGGTAAGGGCGAAGCCCAGAAGCGCGCCTTCCGAGCCGATCGCGGAAGTCGATCTCTCGAGAGTCCGCACCGTACCAATCGAGCGGCGCCCCAACAAAGTTGCCGCCGCCGAATTCGCATCCGCGCCGGGAGCTGACCGCAGCTTTGCCGCCTTCCTGAAGTCGCTTCCCGATGTTCTCGTGGCGCGCGATTTCCTGCATGTGGTGAACGCGATCGCGGCGGCCGCAAAGAACAAGCGAGCGGTCGTGGGGATGCTCGGCGGCCACATCGTGAAAACGGGCCTGTCGCCGCTTCTCATCGAGCTAATGGATCGCCGGGTGATCACGCACCTGGCGATGAATGGCTCCGCCGCAATCCACGACTACGAGATCGCCCGCTTCGGCGCCACGTCGGAAGACGTTGCCCGGGGACTGGTTGACGGAACTTTCGGCATGGCGGAGGAAACCGGTCGCGGCATGAACCAGGCTTTCACGATCGGGATGAAAAACGGTTGGGGTATGGGCGAGGCTCTCGCCCGGGCGCTCGAGGACCTCCAGCTGGCCAACGGCGATCTGTCGGTGCTGCTAGCCGCTTACCGATTGAGAATTCCCTGCACTGTTCACGCGGCTATTGGCGCCGAGATCATTCATCAGCATCCGGCCGCGAATGGCGCGGCGATCGGCGACACGAGCCACCGCGATTTCCGTCGGCTCGCCGCGTCGCTTCCCGCGTTGCATGAGGGCGGAGTGGTCCTCAATCTCGGTAGCGCGGTGATAATGCCGGAAGTATTCCTGAAAGCGCTGACGATCGCGCGGAACCTCAACGACGGAAAGCCGACCGGATTCACTACTTGTGATCTCGACATGCAGCGCCACTACCGTCCGCGCGTGAACGTAGTCCAGCGCCCGACTCAGGGAAGCGGGAAGGGCTACGAGATCACTGGCCACCATGAAATCATGGTTCCACTGCTTACCTGGGGGGTCGTCGAGGCACTCGAGAGTTGAGCAAGGGCAACCGCACGGGTGCCAACTGGGAACCGCAACTGAACGGGTGCCAGAGGTCAGTAGCGTAGTTCCGAGTGGTTAGTTCACGACGCCCAGACTTGCCTCAGTGGCACTAGGCGCACACGCCGTTGCCTTTGCTTCGATCAGCGGTAGAAAAGTCAGGGCGTAGTGAACTCCAGGCTGGCATCTGCGCTACTGACTTCTCGCACCCGTTCTGTTGCAGTTTGAAGCCTAGTACCGAGTCAACCTCGTCCCCGAGAACCGATCCCTGAGTCGCGCGGCGGTCCCGGGCGCGAGAACTCTGATTCCGAGGTACAGCAACCCACCGACAATAAGTACCTTGAGCGCGAGGCCCACGATGAAGAAAGTGAGGCCAACCAGTCCGCCGAAAAGCTTGAACACCATGCCCACGGCAAAGAGGCCCAGCATGGCGAATAGGCCGATCATGAAAATGGCGCGTAACATGACGTTCTCCAATACGGTGACAGACATCCCTACGATACAGCAGGGCGGGTTGTTTCACGAGAGCAAATGCGGGGGACGGGAGAGCTGAGCGGCGAGGTCATAGTAGTGGGCGGGGGCGTGATCGGCCTCGCGATCGCCGCCGAGCTAGCCGAACGCAAGGTCTCCGTCACGCTGATCAGCGAGAGGCGCCCTGGAGAGGCCTCTCCCGCCGCCGCTGGAATGCTGGCGCCGTCCGTCGAGCGTGCGTCCGGGTCGGCACACGATTTCGGAATCGCCGCGCGCGATCGGTATCCATCTTACGTGGATTTTCTCGCCGAACGAACGGGCGTGAGAGTGCCACTCAATCGACTCGGCATCCTTCAGGTGGCTCTCAGCGAAAAAGGAGTCAGGGGACTCAAGAAGACTTCCCTCCCGACCAGCAGCTGGATCGACGCCAAGGGGCTGAAGGATCTCGAGCCCGCGCTATCTCACGGACTGGGCGCGATGTTGAGTCCCGACGATGGCGCAGTCGACAACACCGTGTTACTCGCGGCGCTCGAGAAACTCTGCGCGAACAGCGATCTGATAACGAGAGTGAGCACGGCCGTGGTGGCCGTAGACCCGGCGCGAGACTCGTGCACGGTAAAGACCGAATCTCGGACGGCATTTGCCGCTCGCCGCGTCGTCATCGCCGCCGGTGCGTGGGCGGCAAGAATCTCGGGAGCGCGCTTCGCCCGAGTTGTAGAACCGGCGCGTGGGCAGCTCGTGTCTTACTCAGCCTCTCCACTTCGCCGCGTCGCGTACGGACCTCGCGGCTATGTGGTGCCACGCGGGGAACTGACGATCGGCGGCACCACAATGGAAAACGTTGGGTTCGATTCGAGCACCACCTCCGCTGGGTTGAAAAAAGTCCGCGCCGCGTCGGAAGAGATTTGTCCGGTCCTCGCGTCCGCACCAAGACGCGATGCATGGGCGGGTCTCCGCCCAATAACGCCCGACATGCTGCCCATACTTGGGCCCGATCCGGAGCGTCCGTCGCTCATCTACGCCTGCGGTCACTCGCGCAACGGCGTGCTCATGGCCCCCCTGACGGGGGATTTAATCGCCGATCTTGTGACAGAGTCACCACTTAGCCGCGACTTGTCACAATTTCGCCCCGACCGCTTTTGATATAGATTCCGTTGGCTCGACGGACCCTCTCCTCCCCGCGAGCCCCAAAAGATGCCAGATACTCTCTATCAGATCATGGGGCGCCACCGCGCCGAGCCGCTGCCCGAGCGAAAGCCATCGTGGCTCAAGGTGAAGGCGCCAGGCGGCCCCAACTATATGCGGCTCAAGCACTTGATGCGTGAGCTCGACCTGCATTCCGTATGCGAGGAAGCTCACTGTCCCAACGTCGGCGAGT
>DASWGL010000157.1:0-3114 GCA_036393735.1 Gemmatimonadaceae bacterium
CAAGAAAGCAGCGGCAGATCGACTTCGTCCAAGAATCGGTCAAACGTTCGACGCGCAAGTCACAGGTGTGTCCGAGAGTGGTACGTACGTCCGGCTAGTCGATGGTTCGGCGGAAGGACGCGTCGTCCGAGGTTATAAGGCACTGTCGGTCGGGATGAAGATTCCGGTCAAGCTTGTCAACACGGACAGTGTTCACGGCTTCATCGACTTCGAGTTCACGCCGGGCATCGCACCAGCCAAGGAGGATCGCGTGGCGCGCAAGCGCGCGGCTGCTCTCAAGCTGCGTGATCGTGTCGGCGAGACGTTCCCCGCCGTAGTGTCGGGGACATCGCGGAAGGCGACGTGGTTGAAGATCACGCCTGGAGACATCGAGGGACGCCTCGTACGCGGACGACGCGGCTTGAGTGTAGGAGACGAGACGACCGTCGTGCTGCTGGCTGTCGACCCGGCACGCGGCTTCATCGATTTTGCGCGCGAAGATACGGTACTGATGACCTTGCCGAGTTAGCTCCACGATGGGGCGATTAAGGTAAGCGACCCCAGCAGGTAAGTGCTGTAGCCACCGCCACTTACAAAGAAATTTCGCCCAAATTCACATTTCGCAAACTGGATGTGTTATGCTGTTTCTTATCCGAAAATGAGACAGCATTGAGCGCCAGAGTTCGAGCATTCGGCGCTCGCCGGGCTGCGGTGATTTCCCCGCACGCAGGGGTCCGGTGAATTCCCACGGGGTGATGGAGATTCCTACAATGCAGACGACCAACGGGAAGACCAACAAGGGACAGATCGCGCGCAGCGTGCGATTTGATATCGCGACAAACAAGAACGACGAGTTCCATACTCTGTTCAAGAACGAGGTCCTTCCGATCCTGAAGAAGCAGGACGGCTTCAAGGATGAGCTGTTGCTGGTGAAGGATCAGCACGTCCTCGCGATCAGCGTCTGGAACGACATGGATTCGGCACGTAAGTACGAAACCACAGCCTATCCGCAGCTCGACAGAAAGCTGCGCCCGGTAATGTCCGGAAACCCGACGGTCGAGACGTTCAAGTACGACTCGCTCTCGACGATTGCCTGACCACCGCTCCTGGTGACGAAAGACGGAGGGGCCCCAACGGGACCCCTCCGTTTTTCTTGGCCCGGAAAGACGCGCGCCGAGCGTGCCCTTGCAAAGGTGCCGGCGCCTTCGCAGTCTAAGCAGTCAAACTAAACCATAGATGTGAGACAGCGACCAACGCAGGACGACAAGGAGACTGACATGGCTGAGAGCGTCTACAAAGTGATCGAGCTGGTGGGAACGAGCAGCGAGTCCTGGGAGAAAGCGGCTGCGGCGGCAGTCAAGCAGGCGTCGAAATCGCTACGCGATCTGCGCGTAGCGGAGGTCTTGCAGCTCGACATGCATCTAAAGGACGGCAAGGTCGAGGCGTACCGCGCAAAGCTCAAGGTTTCCTTCAAGTTCGAGGGCAAGTAGACCCGACCCTCGACTTTCTGGTCACGACAGCGGGAGGGGTCCCGACGGGGATCCCTCCCTTGTTTTTCCCACCCTCCCGAAGCCCGTACCTATCGGTATCATTTAGGTATTCTGGTTCAAGAAAAACTCTAATGGAACTCGGCATCCGCCGTCATCGTAGGAAGCCAAAGAAATGACGTCCTCACAATTCAACTCAATCACGGCGACTCTGCTCGCCGCAGTCGCCGTGTCGGCGTGCGCCAGCGCCAGTCACGGAACGATGCAGACTTCCGCGACGCCTCCTGTCGCTCAACAGAGCGATCCCCGGTACGTCGCTCAGGCGAGAGCCGACAGCGCTCGCCTGCCTTATACGGAGGCGGACGTCCACTTCATGTCCGGCATGATCGGCCATCACGCCCAGGCCATCGTCATGTCCCGCTGGGCGCCAACCCACGGAGCAAGCGCCTCCGTGCTCACATTGGCATCGCGGATTATCAACGCTCAGCAGGACGAGATCGTAACTATGCAGAGGTGGCTGCGTGATCGGCTAAAGCCGGTGCCGGAAGCGACGGCGACGGGCATGAAGATGATGATGGACGGCATAGAGCACGTGATGCTGATGCCAGGAATGCTCACCGAAGCACAAATGAAGGACCTGGACGAAGCGAGAGGACCGGAGTTCGACCGGAAGTTCCTCACGTACATGATCCAGCACCACCGGGGCGCCGTCTCAATGGTCAAGGATTTGTTCGGCACCTACGCAGCCGGCCAGGACGAGACGATTTTCAAGTTCGCGTCCGACGTCAATGTCGATCAGACCACCGAGATCGCGCGGATGGAGAAAATGCTCGCCGCTCTCACCCTCGGCATAACAACGCAGTGATCCGCCGGTAGTCGAAACTCCCTACGTCCTACTCCGCCACACCAGAGGAATCAACAATGGCATCCGTGTACCACCATCGTAACGTGGTTAGATCGAGCGTCGCACCGTTGTTCTCACTGGGGATCGCGATCGCTCTGTTTTCCGCGGCAGCGTGCGCCCCCGCGATCTCCACGACGGCCGGCACCAACAGCAACATGTCGCCCGGTGAACCGACCCCCGATCCGCGGGTTGGTCTGCGCGCCGGAAAATTCGACGCCGCCACCGCAGCGTGGAACCTGAGGCTGGTGTCTACGACCCAACCGAGCGAGAAATTTGCCGGCATCACGAACTCCGATCTGGCGTTCACTGGCCCCTACGCCATACAGGGCAATTACAACGGTTATCAGGTCTGGGATATCTCCAACCCGAGCGCGCCGACTCTCAAGACAGCGTACTTGTGCCCGGCGTCGCAGAGCGACGTATCAGTCTTCAGGAATCTCCTCTTCGTCTCCGGTGAGGGTAACAGCGGACGGCTCGACTGCGGAACGCAGGGCGTAAAGGACACGGTCAGCCACGACCGGCTGCGCGGACTCCGCATCTTCGACATCAGCGACATTGCGAATCCGAAATATATCGCCAACGTGCAGACCTGCCGCGGCTCGCATACGCACACGGTCTTGTACGATCCGAAGGATCCGGAGAACGTCTACGTCTACATCTCCGGCTCGGCCGGCGTGCGTTCGCCGAGCGAGCTCCCGGGGTGCGTGAGGCTGACGCCCGACAAGGATCCAAATTCGTCGCTTT
>DASWGL010000158.1:0-5738 GCA_036393735.1 Gemmatimonadaceae bacterium
TCAGGTGACGAGCGAAGGTCTGCCAGTTCTCTTCATCAAGGATGTACCGCCGGTGTCGACGGTCTCTGTGAAGCTCACTCGTCCGCAGATTTATTATGGAGAGCTCACCAACGAATACGTATTCGTCGGCACGGGACAGCCCGAGTTCGATTATCCGGCGGGCGACCAGAACATCTACACCAAATACACGGGCCGAGGTGGAGTCCCGATTGGGTCCTTCCTCAGAAAGGTGTTGTACGCGTTCCAGTTCGGTTCGCTCAAGATTCTTCTCTCAGACGACATCAGGGGAAGTGCGAGAGTTCTTTACCGCCGGAATATCATGGATCGCGCGACCACGGCGATGCCGTTCCTCGACTTCGACAACGATCCGTACCTGATGATCACCGATGCCGGCGAATTGAAGTGGATCCTCGATGCCTATACCTCGAGTGATGCCTATCCGTACGCCCAGCGCACGGCGGACGGAACGAGCTACATGCGGAACAGCGTCAAGGTCGTGATAGATGCTTACGATGGGACGGTGGACGCGTACATCGCGCAGCCGAACGACCCCGTCGTCCAGACGTACGCGAAGATTTTCGGCGGGATCTTCAAGCCGATCAGCGCCATGCCGGCCGACATTCGGCGACACGTCCGTTATCCCGGCGATCTCTTTCGGATCCAGACGAATTTGCACGCGACGTATCACATGACCGAGCCCGATGCGTTCTATCATCGTGAAGATCAGTGGCAGATCCCGGGCGCGCTCAACAAGACGACAAACGAAAACCCGTTCATGCGCCACATCATCATGCGGCTGCCCGGAGAAAAGAATCCCGAGTTCATCTTCATGACGCCTTTCACACCGCGTGGGAAGGACAATCTTGCGGCGTGGATGGTGGCGCGGATGGACGGCGAGAATTATGGAAAACTCTCGGTGTACCGGTTCCCCAAGCAGAGCCTTGTCTACGGGCCGAAGCAGATCGCGAATCGCATCAACCAGGACACCGATATCTCGAGGCAGCTCACGCTCTGGGATCAGAAAGGCTCGGAGGTAATCAGGGGTGAGCTGCTGGTCATCCCCATCGAGGAATCACTGATCTACGTGCAGCCGATCTACCTTCGCGCCGAGGGCGGTAACATTCCCGAGCTGAAGCGCATAGTCGTGGCCCACGAGAACCGCGTGATCATGGCTGAAACACTGGAGGAGGGGCTGAATGCCCTCTTCGGCTCGGGCGCCGTGGCGCAAACGAGAACGAACGTGCAGGACTCGCTTAGCACCTTGGGCATCGAGCCCTCTGTTGTCGGAGGCGGTGCGGCTCCGGCTGCTGGCGCGGCGCCCTCAGGCGCGGTCAGCGATCTGCTTCAGCAGGCTCAGACGCACTACGACCGGGCGATCGCCGCGCAACGGGCGGGGAATTGGGCGGAGTATGGGCGCGAGATTGAGCAGCTCGGGGCCACTATCCGGGCCCTCCGGGCTGCAAAGCGCTAGCGGAATTTCCCTGCCGTCTCGAATGAATTTCTCGGGCGTCTCGATGAATCCCTCGGGCGTCTCGATCAATCTCACGTGGCGCGTTTCAGAAACTCCTGGACTGCCTTGCGGTAGCTTCGCCCAGTCGTGATGCGTTTGCCATTCCGCAGGATCAACAGCTGGTCTCCCTGATCGAACGGCTGCGCCTCGCGAACCTGCGCTGTATTGACGATGGTCGAGCGGTG
The DNA here is from genome assembly GCA_036393735.1 of Gemmatimonadaceae bacterium. Classification (GTDB taxonomy): domain Bacteria; phylum Gemmatimonadota; class Gemmatimonadetes; order Gemmatimonadales; family Gemmatimonadaceae; genus UBA4720. The sequence goes on from DASWGL010000158.1 coordinate 1,696, forward strand.
GACGCGCAGGAACCGATTGTGGGGCAGGCGCGCCTCGAGTCTGCTCAGCGGCTCGCGCACGTCGTACGCGACCTCGGCGAGATGGATTCTCGCCAGGTCGTCGCGCGCCTGGATCCAGAAAATCTCGTCTGGATCGAGAAAGAGGATTTTCCCGTTCACCTTGACGCCGATCCTGTTCTTTGGCGCGTCGAGCTGCCCGACATACTTGAGGAGCGCGCTCAGCTGCGTCGACACGCTCGGCTGGGGTGATTCCCGGAGCCGCTTTTTTGCGCGGTCTAGTGTCTGGTGGAAGCGCACGTGGTCGACGGGCTTGAGCAGATAGTCGAACGCGCCGAACTCGAACGCGGACACCGCGTAATCGTCGAACGCCGTGACGAAGATAACGGGCGGCATCTTGTCGGTGCCGACCTCCGTGATCACATCGAAGCCATCCAGCTCGGGCATTTGCACGTCGAGGAAAACCAGATCGGGCTGCTCCGCGCGAATCGCCGCGACTGCCTCGAGTCCGTTCTGGCATTCGCCCACGACTTCGACATCAGGTGTGCGCGCCAGGAGCGAGCACAGCCGCTGGCGCGCGAGCGCTTCATCATCGATTACGAGAACACGGAGAGATTGCTCGATCATGTCTGCACCGCCGTAGCGAGGTTGCCATCCGTATGAGCGCCGTTCCGCGCGGGCGACGGGTGCCCAAGCCTGAACGGAATCGTGATCTGCACCGCGTAACCCCCCTCGTCCCGGGGACCGCTCTCGAATTCATGGCTGTCGCCGTAGAGGTGGATGAGTCGGGTGATCGTATTCGTCAGCCCGAGGCCCGTTCCGCGCGAACGCTCGCGCGATCTGCGGGCGCGCACACCGACGCCGTCGTCGAGAATTGTTATCGAGAGCTTGTCGCCCAACCGTCGCGCGGTGACCTGAACGTAGCCCGCACCCGCGCGTGGGCTGATTCCGTGCCGGATAGCATTCTCCACGAGGGGCTGCAGCAGGAGGCTCGGAACGAGCGCGGCGCGAACGCCGTCCTCGATGTTGCAGTTGACGGTGAGACGGTCCTGGAACCGCACGCGCTGGATCGCCACGTAGCGGTCGAGAAGCCCGAGCTCGCGCTCGAGCGGCACTTCCTGCTCGCTCGAAGTAGATAGTACCAGACGCAGGAAATCGCTCAGCTCCGACACCATTCGCTCGGCTGCCGGCGGGTCTGTCGCGATGAGCGCCATGGCGCTATTGAGCGCATTGAAAAGAAAATGAGGATTGAGCTGCAGCTTGAGCGTATCCAGCTCCGACTGCACGAGTCGGGTCACTACTCGCTGGCGCTCGGCTGATTCCTTGCTCGCCTCGCGGACGAGGTGCTCGACCCATGACGTGGCGTACGTCGAAACAGTGCCGAATACGCCGAGCAGAATGAGCTTTGCTACTTCGTCGAGCGGAGTGATGCGCGCCTGCTGGACAGCATCGATCGGATTGATCACCAAGGGCACACGATTGGTAGACCAGAGCCACATGAGCAGGACCAGGTACTCCGCGAACGCGAGGACCGAAATGAAAGCCGCCTTCCGGACGGAGGAAGCAACTGGACGGCCGGCGAGCACCACGAAATACATGAGGAAGATCGGCGATCTCAGCGCGAGCACTCCGGACTGCGCCACCGCGTATCCACCAATGATGGCAGTCACGGCCGTCACGTCGACGATGGGATTCACCGACGACAGCCACGCCGGAAGCTCAGATTGGCGATACCATATGAGATATTGCGCGACGGTCCAGAGGAGCACCGGGCACAGCACCAGCACGTTGGCGGTGTTGAGCGCCCGTGAGAGGTGCGGCGCGTACATGAGTGCCGCTGCCGTGAGCAGGAATACAACAGCGGCACGCAGGCCATTGAGGATCCGTTCGGCCCGGTCGCGCCTGAGGCGCAGGCTTTCTGGAGGCGCGAACGAGGAGGTGGCGAATAACCGCATTAAATGAATTTGTATGGTGCGGGGTGGCTGGGGTAGCAGGCCGACGAGGTACCTGCTACCCCCGACGCCGGCTTTAGTGGTGCCCGTCGTCGTTGCCGTCATGACCCTCGTGATGATCTTCACCGCGCTCTTCGTCGTCCTCGAATGCATGGAAGGAGCGGCGGATGTTGTTCTCTATCTGTTGCTGGCTGGTGCTGCCAGGCGTCGCCATGCTCGGATCGATCACGGCGCCGTTGGACGTCAGGAACCACTTACGGACATCGATAGCAACCGTCGCATTCTTGGTCGTCTCATCGATCACCAAAGGCGGATCGAACTCCATTTCCAGCTTGGCCCGCACACTTGAGGTGAACACGAAGGGTGTTCCCTTGAACGTGCCCTCGACCCGAACGCTCTTTCCGACGAGATTCGGGTTTGTGGTGTTGAAAAGGGTCGCCCCGTCCCTCGCCGGCGCCAGCTTTGCCTCCAGCTGGGAGAACGTGCCAGCCGCGAGCGGAATGTTGATCACCGGGTGCAGCGCGTCGTCCACCGGCACATCGACGAGAAGCGGATCGCGCGAAACATCTTCGCAATCTTCGCCCATGTTCGCATGATCGTCGTCGTCCGATTCTACATCTCCAACGCAATCAGCGGTCCCGGTGCGATCGAGCTCGAGCTTTCCGAAGACGAGCTGCACCTTCTTGAGCACGAGCTCGTTGTCCTGCCCCACCATGAGATCCGCTGCAACACGCGTTGCCGCGGACGTTACGGTTGTGTTCGTCGTGAACGAGATCTGGACGGGATGCCTGTTGCCACCGGTCAGATCACTTGAGCAGCCTGCAAGAATGCTTAGAGCTGCAATGCCGGCAAGCGGCGTCGTGTATTGTATTAGACGGTTAGTCATTGAGGTCCTCCTCGGAATTCGCCGCGAATGGGGTGTCCTCGTCGGCTGCGTTGAAAGTACGTGAACCATACCTGCTGACGACCCACTCGCGGGTGGAAGAACGCGCGTTCGGGGCGAGTGACTTGTTGCGCGCGGTGAGGGACGTTTTGGGAGAGACGAGATCGTGTGCCGCGGCGTCTGCGAGTGTGTTGTCCAGGTTTACTTTCTCATTACCGCATCATCCTAATTGGCAGATTCCGCCATCGAGGCCCCACGCGAAAGGGCGCGCGAGCTCGTTCTGAGATTCGGATGGAACGCGGCTGCATACCAGATTCTGAATCCGGGCATCGAGTTGTGGTTCTCGAGCGCCGCAGACGGCGTCGTCGGGTTTGTGCGACACAGAGGCATGCTTGTGGTGGGAGGAGCGCCGGTGTGCGACTTGAACCGACTCGAAGCCGTGGCGGCGGAATTCGTCGCTTACGCCCACGCGCACGGCGAGCGCGTCTGCTACTTCGGTGCGGGAGAGCGGCTGGACGACAGGGATGTCGATGATGCGGCGTGGTCGCGGCAACCAGTCTGGCTCAGATTCGTGCTTCGCTGGGTGAGGCTATACGGTGCGAGGTTCTACAACTTTAGCGGCCTCGACGCATTCAAGGCGAAGTTCAATCCCGAGGAGTGGGAGCCGATATACGCTATCGCCGAAGGCGCCAGCTTCCCACCGCGCGCTCTCTATGCGATCGCGGGTGCATTCAGCGGCGGGGTTCCGATCAGGCTCGTGCTCCGAGCTTTGCTTCGCGCATAAAGGCAGCGAGCTTCATCTCGTCGAGTTTGCCATTCGTGCGCAATCCGCTGCACACATCGACGCCGAACGGCGCGACCTGAGTTATCGCCTTCGCGACATTCCCGGGGTTGAGCCCGCCGGCCAGAAAGACCGGAACGGCCACTGCGTCGCGAATCTTTCTGCTCATGGCCCAGTCGTGCACACGTCCCGTGCCTCCCAGCTCCTTTGTCGAGAGAGATGGATTGCCGGAATCGAGGAGAATCGCATCGACGTCTGGAGCAACCGCGATCGCCTGCCTCAAAGCAGCATCATCGCGGACGTGGATCACCTGGACGATTGAAATCCCGGGAAGTGCATCGCGCAGGTGCGCGTGAACTCCGGGCTCGACCTCGTCGACGAGCTGGATGGTCGTAGTGCGGCAAAATCTTTGTTGCTCGATGACCAGCTC
>DASWGL010000159.1:0-6868 GCA_036393735.1 Gemmatimonadaceae bacterium
CATCGACGACATCCGGGCGCTTTCCGACCGTAGCGATGGTCCGATCGAGATGTACGGGCCGCCGGATTCGATGGCGCGACTGGCGAAGCGTTTCGCGTACATCTTCGACGACTCCATCCAGGCACTCCCCGGCACGAGCAAACCCGAAGGTCGATCCCATCCGGTTCTTCCGGGGCAAACCTTTCGGATCGGAGACGTGGATGTCACGCCAGTCTCAATTCCACACGGTCCTATCTCCGTTTACGGCTACCGCATCGGCAATCTTGGATACATCACCGACGCGAAGGAGCTGCCGGAAGACGCGATGCGCGCTTTTCGTGGGGTCGATGTTCTCGTCCTCAACGCCTTGTTCCGCAAGCCGCACCCGACGCATTTGAGCGTGTCAGAGGCTGTAAGCGCCGCGCAGAAGATTGGCGCGCGGGAGACTTGGCTCACGCATCTCACACATCGCACCGGTCACGCCGAGCTGGAGGCGGAGCTGCCGCGCGGTATCGCTCCTGCATTCGACGGACTGACCGTACACGTCAATTGAGATGACACTGAGAATCGATTACTCCAACATGATGATCTCGCCCGGCGGGATCGACCAGAAAGCGTGGACCGCTGCCGGAAAGCAGTTCGCGCACGCAAAAAGCGCTTTCGATTCGCTGCGAGCAACTGGCACGGTTGGATTCGTCGATTTGCCGGCCGATAAGCCGTTGCTCGACCAGGTCACGAGATTCTCCGCGACCGCCCGCGGGAAGTACGACGACGTGGTGATCCTGGGCATCGGTGGGTCGGCGCTCGGCCCCATTGCCTTGCGCACTGCTCTCCGGCCGAGTGGCTGGAACATGCTCGATGAAAAATCGCGCGGCGGTTACCCACGGCTTCACGTCCTCGACAACGTCGATCCGGAGACGATCGCCGCGCTTCTGGGACGTCTTCAGCTCGCGCGCACACTGTTCATCGTCACATCCAAATCGGGTGGGACGGCCGAGACGATGGCGCAGTTCCTCATCGTGCACGATCGAATCACGTCGGCGAAACTGGATATCGCGCAGCACCTGGTCTTCATCACTGACCCCAAACAAGGTGCGCTACGGCCGTTGGCCGAGCGCTTGAAGGTGCCGGCGCTTGACATTCCACCGAGCGTAGGCGGCCGCTTCAGCGTGTTGACGCCGGTCGGGACGTTGCCGGCAGCGCTGATCGGCATTGACGTGCAGTCTCTTCTTGCCGGGGCAGCTGAGATGGCAAGGCGATGCGCCAATGCGGAGCTGGCGGCCAACCCCGCTGGCGTGTACGCGCTTCTTCAGTGGCTCTCCGACACGAAGCTGAAAAAGTCGATTGCCGTCTTCATGCCGTACTCGGATCCATTGCGTGATTTTGCCGCCTGGTTCGTACAGCTCTGGGCCGAGAGTCTGGGAAAGAAGCGGCCCGACGGCACCGCCGTGGGATCCACGCCGCTTGCGGCGCTCGGTGCGACGGACCAGCACGCACAGGTGCAACTCTTCATGGAAGGGCCGGCGGACAAGACGGTGACGTTCGTCGCCGTGAAAGAGCGGTCGACAGACGTCAAGATTCCATCAGCTTTTCCCGACGTGAAAGAGCTCGGCTATCTCGCCGGCCATTCGCTGGGCGAGCTGATCGACATCGAGCAGCGCGCCACTGCTGGGGCGCTGGCGCGGCGGGGAAGGCCGAACATGACGATTCATCTCGACCGCGTGGATGCAGCGCACGTCGGCCAGTTGATGATGCTCCTCGAGATCGCAACTGCATACGTGGGGCAGCTGTACGGGATCGACGCCTTCAACCAGCCGGGCGTGGAGCTCGGAAAACAGTTCGCCTACGCCCTGCTGGGCCGGCCCGGCGCGGACGCGGCAAAAAAGGAGTGGGAGTCGCTCCCTAAGAGTGATCCCCGCTGGACGGTTTAAGAAAACTGAAGGCTACCCGAGGTAGTCTTCAGTAGATTTCGTGGACCTTGCGACGACCGTAAACCCAAACGAGTTTGTGACCTACATGTTTGCAAATCCATTCAATAAGGCGGTGACCGTCCTCGACGGTCGCGTGACCGTTCACGACGAGTCTGCCATCGCCTCTTCGGCGATGGACAAGCTGGTGTACACGGCGGTATTCGGAGAGCCCGACGACCGTGAGGACGCGCGCTGGCTGATCTGGGAGATTGGACAAGCCGTGGGCGTCCGGCCCTCGTCGATTCACGATCTCTATCTCGCCCGCGGCCGAGGACTTACGGGCGGCTTCACGGTTCCCGCGATGAACATTCGCGGAATGGCTTACGATACCGGCCGCTCGATCTTTCGCTCGGCCGTAAGGCTCAAGGTCGGAGCGCTCATCCAGGAGATCGCCCGGTCGGAGATCGCGTATACGGATCAGCGTCCCGCGGAGTACGTGGCCGTCATGCTTGCGGCCGCGCTGCGCGAGGGGTTTCGTGGGCCGATCTTCATCCAGGGCGACCACTTCCAGGTCAATGCCAAGAAATTCGCCGTTGACCCCGTCACCGAAGTGAACGGCGTGAAGCAACTCGCGCGCGAAGCGATCGCGGCGGGCTTTTACAACATCGACGTCGATACTTCGACGCTCGTGGATCTCTCGAAGCCCACGCTAAAAGAGCAGCAGCGCACGAACTACGAACAGGGAGTCGAGCTGGCGTTGACGGTGAGAGGGCAGCAGCCGCGGGGCGTGAACATCTCGATCGGTGGCGAGATCGGCGAAGTCGGTACCGAGAATTCGACCGTCGAAGAGCTCGTGACCTACATGGACGGCTTCAACGAGACGCTCGCGAAGCGCGCGCCCGGCACCGAAGGACTGTCCAAGATCAGCGTTCAATCGGGAACGACACACGGCGGTGTTGTGCTCCCGGATGGCAGCATCGCCGACGTCAAGATCGATTTCGACACGCTGGCGCGCCTCTCGAGGATCGCGCGCGAGAAGTACGGATTGGCCGGCGCGGTTCAGCACGGCGCCTCGACGCTCCCCGACGGCGCATTCCACCATTTCCCGCGCACTGAAACTGCGGAGATCCACCTGGCCACGAACTTCCAGACGATGTTGTTCGACAACATCCCGGACGCGCTGCGCAAAGAGATCTACGAGTGGCTGCACGTGAACGCGAAGGACGAGCGCAAGCCAACCGATACCGACGAGCAGTTCATTTACAAGACCCGAAAGAAGGCGATTGGCCCCTTCAAGAAGAGGTTCTGGGATCTGCCGGCCGACGTGAAGACCCGTCTCGCCAAGGCGTATGATGAGAAGTTCAGCTTTCTGTTCACTCAGCTGGCGGTGGTCAACACCCGCGAGACCGTCGATCGTTTCGTGAAGCCCGTCGAGCAACACAAGCCGCAGCCGCACCCCGATCTCGTCATGGTCGAGGCGGCGCCGGACGACGCGGATCTGAGTGACTGACACTCGTCGCAAGCCAAAGGAAGCTCCTCAAGCGGTTCGTGAGATAATCCGGAGGGCGGGGCACGAGCTCCGTAACGCTCTCAACGGTGTTGCGGTAAATGTCGAAGTCGTGCGCAGCAGGCTAGGCCGCGAAGGATCGCCGTTGGAGCTCACATCCTTCGCCGAGCGCGCGTCGGCTCAGGTGGGAGAGGCGAGCGCGCTGGCGGATGGATTGCTTGCCCTGGTCGGTCCGTTGCTGGCTTCGTCGCCGCCCGGAACATTGAAGGCTACCGGTGGCGGCCATGGCGCTGGAAGTCGAATAGAGCTAATGATTTATGGCGATGGCGCGGCTGCCGTTGTGTCCGATATCGAACGCCTCGCGAGCCGCGTCGGCGTAGCGGTCGAGCAGCGTGGCCGGAGCGTTATATTAACAATCTTGCCCGAAGGAAAAAGCCATTCCAAAGACTGAGATCAAGCAGCCCAAGGTTCTCATCGCGGACGACGACCGTTCTATCACAGAGGGGTTGAGCGCGATTCTGCGCGATGAGGGGTACGAGGTCGCGGTTGCCGTCGATGGCCAGAAAGCCCTCGATGCCCTCGGCGCCGAGGCCTTTGGTGTCGTACTCGCTGATCTCAAAATGCCGAAGGTGGATGGGCTCGCGCTGCTCAAGGAGCTTCAGCTCCGCGCGATTCCGACGGAGTGCATCATCGTCACCGGTCAGGCGACAGTCGATTCGGCCGTGCAGGCGATGCGCGAAGGCGCTTACGATTACGTCGAGAAGCCACTCACCGCCGACAAACTGAATCGCCTCAAAGCGCTCATTCCGAAGGCGCTCGAGAAGTTCAACGTGCAGCAGAAGAATCGCGAGCTGTCGTCCAAGCTCGAGGGACTCACGCACTTCGGGGAGCTTACCGGGCAATCGGAGGAAATGCGCGCGGTCTATCAGATCATCGAAGCCGTCGCTCCCTCAACCGCCAGCGTGTTGATTTTCGGTGAGTCGGGAACGGGCAAGGAGCTTGTCGCGCGCGCGATCCACGCCAAGAGCGAGAGAGCGAAGGGTCCGTTCTTCGCACTCAATTGCGCGGCGCTTCCCAAGGACATTCTCGAGAACGAGCTATTCGGGCACGAGAAGGGAGCGTTCACCGGCTCGACGAACGAGAAGCCGGGCGCGTTCGAGATGGCCGACGGCGGGACAATCTTCCTCGATGAAGTGGCGGAGATGCCACCCGACATCCAGGTGAAGCTCCTGCGAGCGATCGAGTCGAGAACGATCAGACGACTCGGCGGCAAGAAGGAGATCGAAGTGGACATTCGCATTCTTGCCGCGACCAATCGCGATGTGCAGAAGGCGCTGGCGGACAATGATCTCCGCGAGGATTTGTACTATCGTCTCGCTGTTGTCGAGCTGTTCCTGCCGCCGCTGCGCGAGCGCATTGGCGACGTCAAGCTGCTAGCGAATGAGTTTCTCGTGCGCTTCGCGGACCAGAATGGCAAGCCGATGACCGGGTTCGACGATGAGGCGTGGGAATGGATTCTCTCGCACAACTGGCAGGGCAACGTTCGTGAGCTGAAGAACGCGGTCGAGCGAGCGGTGATCATGAGCCGCACCGACAAGATCAAGGCGGCCGACATTATGCCGCGACACCTGCGTCGCGGCCACGAGGTGAATACGTCGATGACGGTTCCGCCCGGAGCGACGCTGGCGGATACCCGTCGCCAATTGGTACTTCGCGCTTTTGCGTCGACCAACGGCGACTACGCGCGCACGGCCACCATGGTGGGAATGGCGCCTTCCGACGTTCGCGCGGAGATTGCGTCGCTCCTCAACGGAAAGGCCAGCGAGGGACAAGCGGCGAGCACCGCCAATGGCGCGCAACGTGCCGCCAAACCCGCCGATTCTCCGGCACCGGCCGGGAAAAGTGCGAAGGCTCCGGTCAGAGCATCTGCGAGCCCCGCCAAGGCCAAGCCCAAGAAGCGTTAACGATGCGGAGGAAGGGAATGAGCGAGAACGACCGGTACGATGACGACGAGCCATACTACCCTGAGCCTTACGTCATCGTCGAAAGACGTGAAGCGGGAATCGGTCCCTTCCTTATCGGGCTCGCTCTTGGCGCCGGAGCTGCACTCCTCTTCGCTCCACAGTCAGGCGAAGAGACTCGTCGCGGGATCGCGCGAAGGGCGCGCCGGGCTCATGAAGCTGCCCAGGATCTCGTCGAGGATGTGAGCGGTACGGTCGCGGACAAGTTCAACGAAGTCCGCGAGACCGTCGGGGAGCGCATCGACGCGACGCTCGATGCCGTCGACGACAAGAAGCGACGGGTGTCGAACGCGTTCCACGCCGGGCGCGCTGCGGCTCGTGAAGCGCGCGGCGAGCTGGAGCAGCGCATCGCCGAAAGCAAAGCGGCGTACAAAGACATCTAGTGCCTGAGCGCGGGCTCGCGGCCCGGCTCGGTTGGCTCCTTCGCGATTACGCGAAGCGGGTCTGGGACAACAGCGGCGAGGACAACGTTTTTTTTCTGGCGGGCGGAATTGCTTTCAACATTCTCCTCGCCGCCGTCCCATTCTTCCTGCTGCTTGCGACTGCTCTGGTTTATCTGCTCAACCAGTCGGCCGACACGACGTCGGCGGAAGTACTCACCATCGTCGACAAGTTTCTTCCACCGCACCCGCCGGGGGACTCCGGTCCCGCCGCGCTGATTCTGGACGAAGTCATCAAGCGGCGCGGCTCGCTCGGGGTGTACAGCGCCATTGGCTTCATCTGGTTCTCGACGCGACTGTTCGGATCGCTTCGAACGGTTCTCGCCGCGATCTTCGACATCGACGCTGATCGTGGCATAATTGCCGGTAAGATCTTCGACATTGAGATGACGCTTGTCTCGAGCCTCCTCCTCGTCGCCTATACCGTACTCAGCGCCTATCTCGCGATCGCCACCACGCGCAGTGTGGCGGTTCTAGCCGACCTGGGCATTCGCAAGGAGCTGATGGGACAGCTGGAATACAATCTCGGCCAGCTGCTCGCGTTCTCCTTCATAGCGACGATGTTCTTCTGTTTGTACAAGTTCCTGCCGCACCGAAAAATACGTTGGAAGACCGCGCTCATTGCCGCGCTGTTCACGAGCGTCATGCTGGAGGTGGCAAAACGGGCTTTTTCGGCCTATGTCCGCTCCTTTAACCCCGGATCCTTCTATAGCGGCACGGTCGCTGCATTGGTTTTAACCGTTATCTGGGTCTACTACGCCTCCTTCATCTTCATCATAGGCGGTGAAGTGGCACAGGTATACGAGCTTCGACGCGTGCGGAAGAAGCAGCGTGAGGCGTTTGAGGATTGAGTATCACTGGCGATGTTGCCGGATCGTCCGGCGAACACCTTTTCGAGGGGGAGGGCGTATCGTGCGCAAGGTAGCAGTTGTCGCGGCCGTGCTGGCCGTTGTCTCGATCTCGGCTTGCAAGAAGACGGGAGAAGGCGAGTACCAGGTTGAGAAGCCGGTC
>DASWGL010000160.1:0-5498 GCA_036393735.1 Gemmatimonadaceae bacterium
TTGACCACGGTCTGCTCGACACCCCAGCGAGGACCGGCGAGTGCCAAGGCGAGCAGCAACGTGGCGAGCGCGGCGCGAGACGCCGCCGACCATGTGCGCTGCCGTGTAATCGAGGGCGCAAGTCGCGCGATCATCGACGGAGTTCCGAGCCGAGCGAGGCGCGTTCTTCGCGCGCGAATTCCCCAGCTCACGAGCCACGCAGTTACCACCGGCAGAACGATGGCGAGGGCCAGCGCCCAAGGCCACTGGATGTAGCGCAGTAAGGTCGAGATTGTCACGGCAGCGGCGCCTTCCACGCGACGACCCCCAGCTCCGCGAACAACACCAGAATGCCGATCGTGAGGGGCCAGCGGTAAAGTTCCGTGTATCTCACGATGGTACTCGAATGGACAGGTGCCCGCTCCATCTGATCGATCTGCGCATAGATGTTCTGTAGCGCGGCCGCGTCCCGCGCGCGGAAGTATCTGCCGCCGGTCATGCGCGCAATGTTGCTCAGTAGTGCCTCATCGATTTCCACCGGCTGATACTCGTACCGCAGGCTCCCGTTGGCGTTCCGCCCGACGGGTACGGGCGCCATTCCAACGCTGCCCACTCCAATCCCGTAAATCTTTATTCCGTACGCGGCGGCCGCCTTCGCAGCGACCAGAGGTTCGATGCTGCCGCGGTTATTGACGCCGTCGGTAAGAAGGATCAGCACGCGTGATTTGCCCGGCGCATCCCGGAGCCTGTTGGCGGCGGTCGCGATCGCGTTTCCGATCGCCGTTCCATCCTCGAGTTGGCCAGCCTGAAGATTGGAAACCGCCTGCATGACCACCGGATAGTCGGTCGTAAGGGGAACCTGAGTCAAAGCCTCACCAGCGAATGCGACGATGCCGATGCGATCCGACGTCCGGCGGGCGATGAATTGCTTGACTTTATCCTTGGCCACCTCGATACGATTGGCGGGACGAAAATCGAGCGCCAGCATCGAGCTTGAAAGATCGATCGCAAGAACGATGTTGATTCCTTCGCTCGTCTGGGTTTCCGTGTGCGCGCCGGAGCGCGGGCGAGCAAGCGCGACGACGAACGACGCAAGCGCGATGTTCCGCAGCGCGAAAATCGCCGTCGGCACCCAGCTTCCAACGTGTGGCCCGGTCGCCAGCACCGAGGTGCGCGAGAAAACAATCGCATCCTTGCGCCGCAGCCGGCGCCATACCCACCACGCCGGCAGGAGCAACAGCAGCCACAACGCTTCCGGAGTAAAGAACTCAAACAATCCGAAAACGCTCACGCGGCCCGCTCCTTCGCGGCTGCCATTCGCTTCGCGATTTCAGACTCGGGATTTACTCGCGCCTCGACGTGATCGACGATCGCTTTGAGCGCCAGTCCGGCCTCTCTCGCTTCTTCGCGCGCAATCTCGCCTCGCGCGAACTTCACCAGGTCGGCCTCCTCCAGCAATCGAGGCAGCTCCGCCTCCACTCCATCACGGGGCTTCATGGCGCGCACAAGCTCGGATGAGGTGTCGGAGCGTCGAACTCCCGGAATTCGTGCCACGAGATATTCGCGCGCGACGTCCACCATTGCGGCGAAGTAATGCTCGGATTGACCATCCTCGAGCAATCGACGCGCTGCAATCCGCGCGAACTCCTGTTGCGCGTGTACATACGGATCGACCGGCGGCTTGGGGCGGTTGCGGTATCGTCTCCACGCCCACGATAGGAGAACCGCTGCAATCGCCGCAGCGAACAGGCCGAGCCAGAGCAGCCAATTGATGACGGGCAACACGATCAGAGGCCGCGCCGGTTTCGGAATCCGCAGCGATGTGTCGGCGGGGAGAACGGATTTGACGAAGACCAAAGCCCCGGCCAGTGGCAGACGACGTTCCTGGCCCTCGAAGGTGACGCGTACATCGGGGAATCTGAGTGGCTGACTCCCGATATCCCAAACTACGAGATGATAAAGGGCGACCGCGGTGTCGCCGAGCATCGAGACGACTTTTTCGCCGCGGAGCTCGATCGGCCGAACGCCATTCTGCGTCGTCGTGTCGGGGCCAAGAGGAAACTCAAAGCGCACCCCCTTCTGAGCCAGCACCTTGATGAACAGGTTGAATGGCTGACCGACGAGAGCCGTATCCGGGCTCACCCGGTAACCCATTTGGACCGGAAGTATGGTCTGCGGGTTGTGGGCTGTTCGGGGAGTTATCGCTTGCAGCAGCAATAGCAGGAGGCTCACGTAGTTCACCGCCGGAGCCGTGTCTCTCTGGCGCGGAAGAAACGGAGCAATGGCTCGACGACCCCGCCCTCTGTCCGTACCGAGATCTCGTCGATCGCGAGCCTCCGCAGCAGATGCTTCCGCTCTTCACGCTCGGCTGCCACGCGCTCCGAGTAGGCCTCGCGAACGTTGGAACTGCTGGTGTCGACCTCAAACGTATCACCGGTTTCCGGGTCGATCAGCCGCGCGATCCCGATGTCAGGCAATTCGCGCTCACTGGGATCCTCCACGGTGACTGCTACGACGTCGTGCCGCTGTGCCAGGATCTTGAGCGGATGGGAGATATCGGCCTCGAGAAAATCAGAGACGATGAATACGATCGCCTTCTGATTGAGCATTTTTGCGACGTAGTCGATTGCGGTCACCATATCGGTCCCGCGTCCGACGGGCTCGAATGCCAGGAGATCCCGGATGATGCGCAGTACGTGGCGCCTTCCCTTCCGTGGCGGAACGACGTGCTCGATGCGATCGGTGAAAAGAAGAACGCCAACGCGGTCGTTGTTCTGAACCGCTGACATTGCCAGCACCGCGGCAAGCTCGCTCGCCAGCTCGCTCTTGAATCGTCTTACTGTACCGAATCTCTCCGAACCCGAGAGATCGACGACCAGCATCACTGTTAGCTCGCGCTCTTCGACATACCGCTTGACGAAAGGTCGGCGCATTCGCGCGGTAACGTTCCAGTCGATCGCGCGGACTTCGTCGCCTGGCTGATACTCGCGCACTTCCGAGAACTCCATTCCCTGGCCCTTGAATACCGAACGATACTCGCCGGTGAAAACGGAGTTGACGAGCCCACGCGTCCGCAGTTCGATCAGTTTTACCTGGCGCAGAATCTCGGGCGGCACTCCCATCGGCTTCTCGGGAGTCCGCTTGGGCGCCTCTTTGGGGCGCCGGCGAGATCGGAAAATGCCGATCACGGAACCGGTATCGCTTCCAGAATGCGTCCGACGATCTCGTCGCTCGTGACTTCCTCTGCTTCGGCCTCGTAGGTTCGGAGCACGCGATGACGCAGAACGTCGGGCGCGATTGCCTTCACGTCATCGGGCGTCACGAACGCCCGCCCGCGAAGAAAGGCGTGGGCGCGGGATCCCTGGGCCAGGGCCAGCGTAGCACGGGGGCTCGCGCCGTATTCGATCAACGGCTTCAGCTCGGGGAGTCCCGATTGTTCGGGATTGCGGGTGGCGTGCACGATCTCGACGATGTAATCGACCACGCGGTCATCGATGTACAGCTCGGCGATGTGGCGGCGGGTCTCGAGGATCTGTTTCGGCGTGGCGACGCGATCGACGGGGATCGGCTCACCGCTCGCCATCCTGCGCAGCACTTCCTTTTCTTCGTCGCGCGATGGATAGCCGATGTGAAGCTTCAGCATGAAGCGGTCGACCTGCGCTTCGGGTAGCGGATACGTGCCTTCCTGCTCGATCGGATTCTGCGTCGCGAGAACGAGAAATGGCTCTTCGAGGACGTGGGTTGTCCCGCCGATTGTCACTTGCTTTTCCTGCATCGCTTCGAGCAGGGCTGCCTGCACTTTCGCCGGCGCTCGGTTGATCTCGTCCGCGAGAATGATGTTTGCGAAGATCGGCCCCTTTTTGACCGAGAACTTCCCATTTGACTGGTCGTAGATCTGGGTGCCGACGACATCTGCCGGCAGCAGATCGGGCGTGAACTGGATCCGACTGAACGACGTGTTGATCGTCTCCGCCAGCGTCCGGACGGTCAGCGTCTTCGCGAGTCCGGGGACTCCTTCGAGCAGCACGTGTCCACCCGTGAGGAGGCTTATCATGAGACGCTCGACCATGTAATCCTGGCCGACGATGCGCCGGCCTACCTGATGCACGACCTCCTGGACCATCGACGCATCAGCGGCTATTGCGGTGGTTCCGTTCACGTCTTGCTCCTCCCGTAGTGTTCTTGCTTTTGCCACCGCTCTTGATGAGTGCGGCAATGATCTCCGTCTCCCGCGCCGTCAGCGGGCGCGTCCTGCCTGACTCCAGCGTCCCGAGTTTCACCGGGCCGAATTTCGTCCGCACCAGCCGCTCGACTTCGAGATCCAGCGCTTCGCACAACCGTCGAACTTCCCTCGTCTTCCCTTCCGCGATCGTGAGCTCCACGTCCCACCTGCCCCGACCGATCCGTCTGGCCGACACCGCTGTCGGCATCACCAATCCGTCTTCCAGCTCTACACCTTTCAGCGCGGCTCGTGCCGCATCCGCGCCATCGCCGCGTACCGTGGCGACATACGTTCTCTCGATTTCGCTGCTCGGGTGCGTCAATTTGTGCGCCGCATCGCCGTCGGTAGTGAGCAGCAGCACGCCTTCGGTCATGTAGTCGAGTCGTCCGACATATGTCAGTCCGGGCACGTCATCGACCAGATCAAAAACCGTCCGCCGACCTCCCGGATCAGAACGAGTGGTCAGCACCCCCGTCGGTTTGTTGAGAACGATCCAATCCGGTGCCGCTGGTGAAGCAACGGCCTTGCCATCGACGGTGATTTTGTCGTGTTCAGGGTCGACGCTCTGACCGGTTTGCGCGACCGCTCCATTGATGCGCACGCGTCCCGCGGCAATCAGTTCTTCGGCACGACGACGCGAAGCGACTCCCGCGCGCGCCAGCGCGCGCTGAATTCGCATTGTTTCGGGCATCAATCTGCCCGCGGGGGCGCCTCGCCGTTGTCCTTGGTAGCGGGGACTCCTCCTGGTGGCGTCGCCTGGCGTGGTGCTCGCAGCGCGATCGCGAGCTCGTCGGCACGGGGGAGCTCTTCCAGATGCCTCAGCGCAAACTGCTCGAGGAACAGGGTTGTAGTGCCGTAGAGCAGCGGACGCCCCAGGCCTTCACCACGACCCACGACGTCGATCAGTCCGCGCTCGTGGAGTGACTTGAGAATGGCGCCCGCACCGACTCCCCTGATCTCCTCGATCTCGGAACGGCCGATCGGCTGCCGGTAGGCAATTATCGCGAGCGTCTCGAGCGCCGCCGTCGATAACCGCTGGGGCCGCGCCGCGAGCTGTGCCCGCTCAATCGCTTCGGTGTACTCGGGTCGGGTCAGGATCTGCCACCCTCCGGCAACTGCTACGAGCTCGACACCGTGACCATCGGTGTCGTAGTGGAGGCGCAGCTCTTCGAGGGCGGACTCGAGGGTCGTCTCCGCCTCGTCAGCGTGCGCGGCTATCGCGCGCAGCGCATCGGCGGCGACCGGAGTGGCGCTCGCGAAGAGCGCCGCCTCAAGCAGCTTCGCTAGAGGAGTCACG
>DASWGL010000161.1:0-9433 GCA_036393735.1 Gemmatimonadaceae bacterium
CTGGAGCCTGTTCATGTAGCGGAGCATCTCCGTCTCCGCATGGTGCTTGTTGAACACCGGATGCGTGAGAAACGGAGTCGTCCGGTTGAAACGTTCGTCGTAGCGGGGGTCGGCTCCCGAAGCGAGGTCTTCGATGCCGAAATCGGGGTCCTTTCCGCCGTTGAACGCCGCCAGAAGATTGGTGATGTCGTCGCTGCCGACGGTTTCGTCGAGAGCGACGACGATGCTCCTGTCTTCCATGAAGCGGACGTTTATGCGACGAGCACGCGCCTCGTCCAGAATCGCCTGACCATTTCGCTTCCCGAGCGCGACACGGATCGTATCGAAGTAGTCGTCGTGCACGATCGTGTAGCCAAGCTTTCGCAGTCCTTCGGTGAGCGTCGCGGCAAATCCGTGCACCCGCCTTGCAATGCGGGTCAGACCCTGCGGCCCGTGATAGACCGCGTACATGCTCGCAACGACCGCCAGCAGCACCTGGGCGGTGCAGACATTACTCGTCGCCTTCTCGCGGCGAATGTGCTGCTCTCTCGTCTGAAGCGCCATGCGCAGCGCCGGTTTTCCGTCCGCATCGCGCGACACGCCAATGATGCGTCCCGGAATGTGACGCTTGAACTCGTCCCTGGTGGCGAAATAGGCCGCGTGCGGACCGCCGTACCCAAGCGGGACGCCGAAGCGCTGGGTGTTGCCAACCACGATATCGGCCCCCCACTCCCCAGGCGGCGTGAGCAGCACGAGGCTTAGGAGATCGGCCGCGACAGTCAGCAGCGCGTCGCCCTTGTGCACCTGTTCGACTGTCTTCGAGTAATCGATGACCCCGCCGTCGGTCGCCGGATACTGCACAAGAGCGCCAAACACATCTGGACCGATCTTGAAATCGGCATAACTCGCGACGCGCACCTCTATTCCGCGCACGCTGGCGCGAGTCTTAACGACGTCAATCGTCTGCGGGTGGCACTCCGATGCGACGAGGAAAACTTCCTTGCCCGGCTTGCCCTTGAGCGCGTAACTCATCGTCATCGCTTCCGCGGCAGAGGTCCCTTCATCTAGAAGGGATGCATTCGCGATCGGGAGTCCCGCGAGGTCGCTAACCATCGTCTGGAAGGTGAGTAGTGCCTCGAGCCGTCCCTGCGCGATCTCTGCCTGGTAGGGCGTATACGCCGTGTACCAGCCGGGATTCTCGAGGATGTTTCGCTGAATCACCGGTGGCGTGACGCAATCCGAGTATCCCATCCCGATGAACGAGCGGAAGACCTGGTTCTTCGCGGCGAGCGCGCGGAAATACGTGAGGACTTCGAGCTCCGTCAGTCCTTTCGGCAGACTGAGGCCCTGCCGGAGGCGGATCTTTCGCGGAACGGTCGCGTCTATCAGCGCATCGAGCGACGCAAATCCGAGAGTCTTGAGCATCTCGGCAACGTCTCGCTCGTCGGGTCCTACATGTCGTGGTACGAAGGATTCAGCGGAAGGAATCGCAGCTTCAACGTGCTTGATTGTGGTGCTCATAGGAGTGACAATTTAACACCCTATGCACCCCCGGCGAAGTTACAGTCGCTGGCGCCTCCTCATCGCGGCGCCTCGCTCGGGCGCCGAGAACATGGCGCGGGACACTGCGTTGCAGGCGCGCGCGGCTCGCACGGGAGAAACGGTGTTCAGCATCTACTCCTGGAGCCGGCCGACGCTCTCGTTCGGGCGGAATCAGCCCGCATCGGGTCTTTACGATGTCGGGAAGATTCGCGCCGCCGGGATCGACGTCGTGCGAAGGCCGACAGGCGGCCGCGCGATTCTGCATAACCGGGAAGTCACTTACAGCGTTACCGCCCCCGCGAAGGACGCCGCGCCTCTGCGCGAGACTTATTCCCGGATCAACCGCATCCTTCAGACGGGCTTGAGACAGCTCGGCGTTTCGGTCGAGCCGGCTTCGCCATCACAGCGAGCGCGCGCGCCGAGCACGCGGCCTTGCTTCGAGACTCCGGGAGAAGGAGAGCTGGTGGCGTATGGAGGCAAGCTGGTCGGCAGCGCCCAATGGCGGGATGATTGTTCGTTGTTGCAGCACGGCTCGATCCTCGTCGATGATGATCAATCGACGCTTCCGGTTTTTGCTGTCGGCGTGGATGCAGGGAGTGAATCGGTTCCGGTACCGGCTACCCTTAACGCATTGCTCGGTCGCTCTCCCGACGCCGCCGAGGTCGCCAGCGCGATGTTCGACGCGGTGCGGTTGCTCGAGGATGCGGACGCGAGCGAGCTGGCCGAAGACGATATCCGCGACGATGCACTGAAGCACGTTCCGCACTTTCTCGATGAGGATTGGACATGGCGGCGATGAGATACACGGGCCTCCTTTGCGCACTCGTGGTGTGCGGATGTGTTGGAACCGAGTCGTCTTCCGCGAAGAACACGGGAGGAACTCTCGCGATCTCGACCGGCGGCGATCCCGATGTTCTGATCCCGTCGCTTGTACAGAGCGTTCAGGCGGGGCAGATCACCGACATGATTTACGACCGCCTCGCGGACATCGGCGATTCGCTCAACATCGTGAACGACAAGGGCTTCACGCCGCGGCTCGCCGATCACTGGACCTGGGGCGCTGATTCGCTCAGCATCGCGTTTCACATCAATCCGAAAGCGGAGTGGCACGACGGCATTCCGGTGCGGTCGAGCGATGTGCGATTCACCGTCGCCAGCGCGAAGGACTCTTCGCTCGGATCGCCGGTGACTCCACTCATCACGAACATCGACTCCGCCAGCACGCCCGATTCTCTGACCGCTGTCTACTGGTTTCACGCACGGTCTCCGCAGCAGTTCTACGATGCGGTTTATCAGCTCTCGATCATGCCCGAGCACATCTGGAAAGGGATTCCAGCGGCCAGCTGGCGCGCCTCCGACGCCGCAAGAAATCCGGTTGGCTCGGGCCAGTACAGATTCGTTCGGTGGATTCCGCGTGCCGCGGTTGAGCTCGCCGCGGACACGACAAACTATCGCGGCGCGCCCAAACTGAGTCGGCTGATCTGGAGCATTGCACCGGATTTCAACACCGCGCTCACGAGATTCCTCAGCGGCGAGACAGATTTCTTCGAGCAGCTTCGGCCCGAGAACCTGGCCGAGGTGGCAAAGAACCCCGCGCTTCGCACCAAGCAGTTTCACTCCCTTCAGTATCAATTCGCGCAATTCAACTTGCGCGACCCGGCGAATCACACTCGTCCGCACCCCATCTTCGGCAATCGCGAGCTTCGCCGTGCGTTGACGATGGCAACGGATCGCGCGACCATCGTGCGAAGCGTCTACGACTCTCTCGCCGTACCGGCCCTGGGTCCGACGGTGCGGGCCTATCCGACCACCGACCCCAATCTTCCGCAGATCCCCTTCGACCTTCAACGTGCGCGTCAGATCCTTGACTCGCTCGGGTGGCGCGTGACAAACGCCGATGGAACACGGTCTCGCAACGGACGTCCGCTCCAGTTCACCCTCTCGGTTCCGAGCTCGAGCAAGGTCCGCGTGCGATTGGCGGTGCTCCTCCAGGAACAGCTCCGGCAGGCTGGCGTCAAGATGGATATCGAGCAGCTCGAGTTCCCGGTGCTCGTAGAGAAGGACAGAAAGCGCGCCTTCGACGCCACGATCGGACAATGGAGCACGCAGCCGAGTCCGGGCGCCGTTCGCGGATCGTGGGGGATAGGCGGATCGCGCGCTGCCAGTGGCAACAACTACGGCTCTTACGAGAATCCCGTATTCGATGCGTATGTCGATACCGCGCTCGCGTCGTTCGACCCGGTCAAACGCAAGGCGTACTTCACCAAAGCGTACGAGACGATCATCCAGGATGCGCCGGCGATATGGCTGGCCGAGCCGATTCAGACGGTGGGATATCATTCGCGTCTCCAGCTGGCGACGCTGAGACCGGACGCGTGGTGGATTCACATCCCCGAGTGGTGGATTCCGGCGAATAAACGGATTCCGCGCGACAACGTGCCTCCCTCGGCAACGCCGCCTCCCGCTCAACCGGCGGGTCAGAAAACCCCGTAGCGGGTGCTCCGCTACCTCGCGCAACGGCTGGCTCAAGCCGCGGTGATCGTCGCCATCGTCGCGGCAATCACTTTCGCGCTGATTCACCTCGCTCCTGGCGATCCGTTCAGCGCCGTGATGGACAACCCGAATGTCAATGAGACCGTGCGGCAAACCCTGCGCGCGCAGTACGGCCTCGACCGTCCGCTGCCGGAGCAGTTCGTCAGGTACGTGAATTTGCTCGCGCACGGTCAGCTGGGATGGTCCTTCTCGCACGAGCGGCCGGTACTGGAAGTCCTTGGTAGCGCGCTTCCGAACACGCTGCTTCTCATGGGCGTCGCCCTCGTCGGCAGCTTCACCCTCGGGATTCTCATTGCCCTCATCCAGGTTGCCCGCCGCGGCTCGATCCTCGATCACACACTCAGTGGGATCTCCCTCTTTTTCTTTTCGATGCCGGATTTCTGGCTGGCGATTCTCGCGCTGCTCACCTTCACCTATTGGCTTCCGGTTTTTCCCGTCGGTGGTGCGGTCAATCCGGTGATGCACGAGTACATGGGACTCGGGGGGAGGTTCGTCGATCGCCTCTGGCATCTCGCGCTGCCCGCGCTCACTCTGACGTTGCTGGCTTCCGCCGTCGTCGCGCGGTATCAGCGCGCGGCCCTGCTCGACGTGCTTCCCGCCGATTACATCCGCACAGCGCGCCTCAAGGGACTCACCGAGCGCGAGATTCTGCGCCGCCACGCGCTCCGCAACGCGCTGCTCCCGATCATCAGTCTGGTTGGTCTCTCGTTCCCCGCTCTCCTCACCGGTGCCTTTTTCGTCGAAAAGATCTTCGCCTGGCCAGGAATGGGCTACGCGGTCGTCAACGCGATCGGCACGCGCGATTATCCACTCGTAGTGGGTGGCGTCATCATCGGCAGCATCATGGTGACGCTCGGAAGCCTTCTCTCCGACTTGCTCTATGCCTGGGCAGATCCAAGACTCCGCAGCCACTAGGACCGCGCGGCCGCGCGAATCGCCACTCGCGCTCGGCGTGCGTCGGATTCTGCGCAGGCCGTCCTCGCGCGCCGCCTTCTTCGTGCTGGGCGTCATCGTGTTGGTGGGACTGCTCGCGCCGCTCGTCGCGCCCTACAATCCCTCCGCGCAACCAGACATTGTGGGGCTCAAGGATCTTCCGCCATCACTGGCGCATCCGTTCGGCACCGATCCTTACAGCCGCGATGTGCTGAGTCGCGTCATCTACGGCGCGCGGCTTTCATTGATGATCGGAGTCCTGGCAACGATCGTGAGTCTTAGTGTCGGAGTCGCGTACGGTGCGATCTCGGGCTACGCGGGCGGATTCTTGGACGCAGTCATGATGCGTGTGCTCGATGCATTTCTCTCCATTCCTCGGCTTCTGCTTCTCATCGGAGTGCTGGTGGCGTGGCCGAGACTGTCGATTGGAGCGCTCGTGGTGTTTCTAGGTCTCACGGGTTGGTTCGGGCTTAGCCGTATTGTCAGAGGTCAGGTTCTTGCGTTGAAGCACGCGGAATTCGTGACCGCAGCCCAGGCGCTCGGCGCCAGCCGGAGGCGGATTCTGTGGAGGCACCTGCTTCCGAATCTCGTCTCCCCGATCGTCGTTGCGGCGACACTCGGCGTCGCGCACGTGATCGTGCTCGAGGCCGGACTTTCGTACCTTGGGATCGGTGTGCCGCCGCCACTGGCGAGCTGGGGGAACATCATTCAGGACGGTGCAGATCAGCCCGCAACCCTGTGGTGGATGTCACTCTTTCCGGGTCTCTTCATGGTTCTCACGGTGATGACGCTGAACATCCTGGGCGAAGCGCTGCGCGACGCATACGAGCGCCGCTGATGACTCGATGACCGCGCCCCTCCTGTCGATCCGCGATCTGCACACCTCGTTCTATACGGAATCGGGCGTCGCGCGCGCCGTCGACGGAGTCTCCTTCGACATTGGCGCAGGAGAGACGCTCGGCATCGTCGGCGAATCGGGTTGCGGAAAGTCCGTGACGGCGCTGTCGATACTTCGACTCATTCAGCCGCCCGGCCGAATCGAGACGGGTAGCGTCATCGAATTCGAGGGAAAGAATCTGGTCACGCTCAATGATGCGGATATCCGCGACATCAGGGGCAACCGCATCTCGATGATCTTCCAGGAACCGATGTCGGCGCTCAATCCGGTGTTCATGGTTGGTGACCAGATTGCTGAAGTGGCCCGTGTGCACGCGGGGATGGGCAGACGGGATGCGTGGGAGCGCGCCGTGGAAATGCTCGAGCTCACTGGCATGCCCGACGCGGAGGCGCGGGCAAGACAGTACCCGCACCAGCTCTCCGGCGGAATGCGCCAGCGCGTGCTGATCGCGATGGCGCTCATGATGAAGCCGGCCCTCGTCATCGCCGACGAGCCGACTACCGCCCTCGATGTGACGATCCAGGCGCAAATCCTCGATCTGCTGGTCGATCTCCAGAAAAAGATCGGCACGTCGATCCTGATGATCACCCACGATCTGGGCGTGATCGCCGAGACGGCGTCGAGGGTAATCGTGATGTATGCGGGCGAAGTGGTGGAGCAGGCGGAAGTCGACGAGCTCTTCGCCAAGCCGCACCATCCCTACACCGAGGGATTGATGCACTCGATGCCGCACATCGGACACGATCAGGAGCGGCTCAACGTCATCCCTGGCACCGTGCCCGCGCCGACGGAATGGCCAAGCGGCTGTCGCTTTCGCGAGCGCTGTCCGTATTCGTGGGATCTCTGCGAGAGGGAGCATCCGCCGCTCTATCAGATCGGGTCGGGCCACGTCTCGCGCTGCCATCTGGCGATCGAGCCCGAGCGACGAAACCACCCGCATCCGCCGCTCGTCGTCGAAGCAGGAGTCGCCGCCGCATGAACGCGACAGAACCGCTGGTATCGGTTAGAAACCTCCGCAAGGAGTTTCCGATCAGGAAGGGCGTTCTGTCTCGACAGGTCGGCGCGGTGAAGGCGGTGAACGACGTGTCGTTCGATGTTGCGCGCGGCGAGACGCTGGGCGTCGTCGGCGAATCCGGCTGCGGCAAGACGACGACTGGTCGCACGATCCTCCGTCTCATCGAGCCGACGTCGGGCGAGATCAGATTCGAGGGGCGAGACGTGAAATCGATGGGCACGTCCGAGCTGCGGGCACTGAGGCGGGAGATGCAGATCATCTTTCAGGATCCCGTATCGTCGCTCAACCCGCGTATGACCGTCGGTGCGATCATTCGCGAGGGTCTTACGATTCACAAGCTCGCCGAAGGCGCCGCGGCAGATGCGCGGGTGAGGCAGCTGCTTCAGGAAGTGGGGCTGCGGCCAGAGTACTCGAATCGCTACCCGCACGAGTTCTCAGGCGGACAGCGTCAGCGCATTGGGATCGCGCGTGCCCTCTCGGTGGAACCCAAGTTCATCGTCTGCGACGAGCCGGTATCGGCCCTCGATGTGTCAGTGCAGGCACAGGTGATCAACCTGCTCGAGGACCTCCAGCGTGACCACGACCTCACCTACATGTTCATCGCGCACGACCTCTCGGTGGTAGAGCACATCGCCGATCGCGTCGCCGTCATGTACCTGGGGAAGATCGTTGAGCTGGCGACGGCCGAAGATCTTTACCGCGACCCGATGATGCCGTACACGCAGGCGCTTCTTTCCGCCGTTCCGGTCGCCGATCCACACGCGAGGAAGGAGAGAATCATCCTGCAGGGAGACGTTCCCTCTCCGGCGAATCCGCCGTCTGGTTGCGTTTTCCATCCGCGCTGTCACCATCCGGCGAAGGACGCAGCGTGCGCCTCGATCGTTCCTCCGCTCGAGGAAAAGACGCCGGGTCATTTTGCCGCCTGCATCAAGCAGCCGCCGACGACCGTGAGCTGGGAGCAACAAAAGGAAGCTGGTGGCGTGCATCCACCCGAGCGGTATCTTCCGCTCGCCGCTGTGCACGCATAACGACCCTTACTCCTCCGACCATGCCCAAAGACTCGAAAGGCGTTTTTCAGCAGCCCTCGGCGGGAACCGTAACGATCGACGTGCCACCTCCGGGATTTGTCGGCGCCAGCAAGCGCACTTTCTTCGGGCATCCGGTAGGACTCTCAACGCTCTTCTTCACCGAGATGTGGGAGCGGTTCTCGTACTACGGGATCCGCCCGCTTTTGGTGCTGTTCATGACAGCCGCGCTGGCGTCGGGCGGATTCGGATTAGATCGGGCGACGGCATCATCTATCGTAGGTATTTACGCCGCCAGCGTGTACCTCGCGTCGCTGCCCGGCGGCTGGATCGCCGACAGGTGGCTCGGCCTGAGGCGCTCGATCTGGTACGGGGGAGTGTTAATCGCGCTGGGACATCTATCGATCGCACTCTCGATCGTCTTCGCGCATTCCGCGTTCTATATCGGACTGGTTCTCATCGTGCTGGGCACCGGGCTCCTCAAGCCAAACATCTCGGCGATCGTCGGTGATCTCTATCCCGAGGGCGGATCGCGACGCGACGCCGGCTTCTCGATCTTCTACATGGGAATCAACATCGGCGCGCTCGTTGCTCCCCTTATCACGGGCATCCTCGGCGAGCGGGTGGGTTGGTCCCTCGGCTTCGGTGCCGCCGGACTCGGCATGGTGATCGGACTCGTCACCTATCGCCTGCGCGGCGCCAAAACGCTCGGTGACGTCGGCGTGGCGCCGGGTTCGAGCGATACGGCGGAGCACCGCCGCGTCAAGCTCTCGGTGATGATCGGCGTCGGGGTAATAGCGCTGTTGGTGCTGCTCACAATGGCGGGGCTGATTCACATCGATGCTGTTTCGCTGGCGAAGAAGATGACATACGTCATCGTCGGGTCCGCGCTGCTGTATTTCATCTATCTGTTCGTTGGTGGCGGACTGACCAGCGAGGAAAAGAAGCGCGTCGTCGTCATCATCCTGCTCTTCTTCTTTGCGGCGATCTTCTGGTCCGCGTTCGAGCAGGCTCCCACCTCGCTCAATCTTTTCGCGCGCGATTACACCAATCGAGTCGTGTTCGGATGGGAGATGCCGACACTTTGGCTCCAGGCGGCGAACTCCGTATTCGTCATCGCGCTCGCCCCGGTGTTCGCCGCCGTCTGGATAGCGCTCGGCAATCGTGGAAAAGCTCCGTCGAGCATTGCCAAGTTCGCGTGGGGGCTGTTCTTCGCCGGTGTTGGTTTCGTGGTCATGTTATTCGCCGCGAACATCGTTATCGCGGGCGGGGGCAATGTCCGCGTCTCACCGTGGTGGCTGGTCTGGAGCTATTTCTTCCAAACACTAGGCGAGCTGTCGCTGAGTCCAGTTGGGCTCAGCTCGATGACCAAGCTCGCGCCGATCAAGTTCAAGGGCCAGATGATGGGTGTCTGGTTCATGGCGAGCGCGCTCGGCAACCTCGTAGCGGGACTCGTGGGCGGCAACGTGGATCCGGAGAAGCTGCCCC
>DASWGL010000162.1:0-6734 GCA_036393735.1 Gemmatimonadaceae bacterium
TCCGCCGCACCACGACATCTATTCGATCGAAGATCTGGCGCAGCTTATCTACGACCTGAAAGAAATCGCTCCGAAGGCGGCGGTTTCGGTCAAGCTGGTCGCCGAAGCTGGAGTGGGAACCGTCGCCGCAGGCGTGGCAAAGGCGCGCGCGGATCTGATTTTGATCTCGGGCGACTCGGGTGGCACTGGCGCTTCCCCGCTCTCGAGTATCATGCGCGCCGGAAGTCCGTGGGAGCTTGGGCTCGCCGAGACGCAGCAGACGCTCGTGATCAACGGTCTGCGCGGACGCGTGCGGTTGCAGACGGACGGCCAGCTCAAGACCGGGCGCGACGTGGTCGTCGGAGCGCTGCTCGGCGCCGACGAATTCGGGTTCTCGACCGCGCCGCTCATCGTCGAGGGATGCGTGATGATGAGGAAGTGTCATCTCAACACCTGTCCCGTCGGCATCGCGACGCAGGATCCCGAGCTGCGTGCGCGTTTCAACGGGCAGCCAGAGCATGTAGTGAACTATTTCTTCTTCATCGCCGAGGAAGTACGTGAGCTGATGGCGCAACTCGGTTTTCGGACGATGGACGAGATGATCGGGCGCACGGATATGCTGCGCGCGCTTCCGTATTCGGATCATGCCAAGGCCAACACGCTCGATCTCTCGGCGCTTCTGCATCTGGCGACGCCGGCGACGCGCACACGCGCCGACCGCGTTGTGCGCCGGCACGTCAGGTTGAGGCTGAACCAGTCGGAGGAAGAAGGAAAGTTGAACAGGCGGCTCGTCGAGTTGGCCCAGCCTGCACTGGAAAACGGTGAAAAGGTGAAAGCGACGCTGGCGATCACCAACGCCGATCGCGCTGTTGGCGCAACGCTCTCGGGCGAGATTGCGCGTCGTTACGGGAACACCGGCCTGCCTGACGAAACCATCTCGTTGAAGTTCAACGGATCGGCGGGTCAGAGCTTCGGTGCATTCCTGGCGCGCGGGCTCTCGATGGAACTGGAAGGAGAGGCGAACGACTACGTCGGTAAAGGACTTTCCGGCGGACGCTTGATCGTGCGCCATCCGCGGGCAGCGCAGTTCATCCCCGACCAGACGGTTCTCGTCGGCAACACGGTGCTCTACGGCGCGACGTCGGGTGAAGCTTATTTCGCCGGAGTCGCGGGCGAGAGATTCGGCGTGCGCAACAGTGGGGCGATCACGGTTGTGGAAGGAGTCGGGGATCATGGCTGCGAGTACATGACCGGCGGAACAGTCGTCGTGCTCGGCCGCACGGGTCGGAACTTCGCCGCCGGAATGAGTGGTGGCGTCGCGTTCGTGCTGGACGAGTTCGAGGAGCTGGAGCAGCAGTGCAACAAGGGGATGGTGGAGCTGTCGCACCTGACGGACTCGGGCGAACTCGCGATGCTGCGGCGACTGGTGGAGCAGCATGCGCGCTACACGGGCAGCGGGCGCGCGAAACGCGAGCTGGGGCGATGGGATCGGGCGCAGCGGCTCTTCGTGGCCGTCGTGCCAACCGAGTACCGGAAGGCGCTCGAGCGTCGGGCGGAAGCCGACGCTGCGAACGCGATCCCTGCGGCGCGACGCGGATTAGTGATCGGAGAGGCGCGTCATGGCTGATCCGAAAGCGTTTCTTACGCTTCGGCGTGCGACGCCGGGACGTCAGGCGGTGGAAGATCGCGTGCGTCACTGGCGCGAGTTCTACGGTCCGGTTCCCGAGGATGCCGTGCGCACTCAGGCCGCGCGCTGCATGGACTGTGGAGTGCCGTTCTGTCAGGGAGATTCCGGTTGTCCCGTTCGAAATGTCATCCCCGAATGGAACGGGCTCGTGCAGCGCGGAGAATGGCGTGACGCGCTCGAGTCGCTGCATGCGACGAACAATTTCCCGGAGCTCACCGGTCGGCTCTGTCCCGCGCCCTGCGAGTCGGCGTGTGTGCTTGGTCTGGTGAACGAGCCCGTCGCCATCCGACACATCGAGCAGACGATTGCCGACCGTGGGTTCGATGAAGGGTGGGTGGTCCCGCACCCGCCTCGCCGTGTGTCGGGATTCAAGGTTGCTGTGATCGGGTCAGGGCCCGCGGGTCTCGCTGCTGCGCAACAGCTCCGCCGAGCAGGACACGCGGTTGTGGTGTTCGAGAGGGATGAGCGCGTTGGCGGACTACTTCGCTACGGAATTCCTGAATTCAAGCTGGAGAAGTCGGTGCTCGATCTTCGTTTGGGACAACTCGAGGCCGAGGGTGTGCAATTCCGCACGGGGATCGACGTCGGCGAGGATATTACCGCCGAAGAGTTACGCGCGGAGTTCGATGCCGTATGCATCTCGACTGGAGCGGGCAGGGCGCGCGATCTCGACGTTCCCGGTCGTCAGCTAGCTGGTGTGCACCTCGCAATGGATTTTCTTACGGCGCAGAATCGCCGGCTCGAAGGGCGTGAGCTCGCGGGAGCGGACGACGCGCGCGATCGGCGCGTCGTGATCATCGGCGGCGGTGACACGGGCTCCGATTGCGCTGGTACGTGCGTTCGTCAGGGGGCACGCAGCGTCAGGCAGTTCGAGCTTCTGCCGCAGCCGCCGGTCGGTCGCGCCGCGAGCACGCCCTGGCCGCTGTGGCCGATGCAACTTCGTACGAGCCACGCGCATGAGGAGGGGTGCGATAGAGAGTGGAGCGTCGCGACTACTGCATTCTCGGGGGAGAACGGCAGAGTGCAGCGCCTTCACGCCACGCGTCTGGAGAGGCAGGTATTCGCCGACGGGCGCACCGACTTCGCGCGCATGCCGGGGACAGAGTTCGAGCTGGAGGCGGATCTGGTACTGCTGGCGATGGGCTTCACGGGACCGGTGAAGAACAGGTTGCTCGTTGATCTCGCCGTCGAGCTGGATAGTCGGGGAAACATCGCGACTGATCGAGCGCATCGCACCAGTGTGCCGGGAGTTTTCGCCGCCGGCGATGCGCACCGGGGAGCGTCGCTCATCGTATGGGCGATCCGCGAGGGCCGCGACGCGGCTGACTCTATCAATTCCTGGTTGCGCGAGCGCTAACCTCGAGTTCCCGAATACAAAAGCAGGGAGCTGCAAACATTGCAGCTCCCTGCTTCGGTTTTGTGGATGACTGCTAAGTGATGCCCGACCTAGTGGTGGTGCTCCACCATTGCGACCGTGTAGGGCGCTCCGGGCGCGCACTTCAACGCAGCATTCGTGGTTGTGAACATCCCTCGCGGATTCTCTTTCCAAAACCACACGTGCAGGTCGTAGTGGCGAAGGGCTGCGGGCATGATCGGCTCATGTCCATCCATCGGCCCGGCGAGCGTCTGACCGAAGATCGACGGCACAACGCCACCGGAGGCCGCCACTGGAACGAACCATTCGGCGCCAGCAAGCACGAGCTTGTCTCCGACCGGCTCGTAAATGAGCACCTGCGGTTTGGTGGGATCGAGCTTGGGCCCGATGTTCGCCGCGTTCAGGAAATGAACGCCCATCGCACCCGGTGGGTACTCGATGGAACCGTCCGCCATGCCCTTCGGGAAATCAATACAGGCGAGCGTCGAGAAGTATCCGTCCTTCACTGCGACAAAAGGATCGCTGTACTTCGCGAGAGCGGCTCGCGCTGCCTCGAGGTCAGGGGACATCGCGGCTGGCGAGACAGCTGATTTGCTCGGCCCTTGGGATGATGCACTGGGCGAGACAGCTAGCGAAGCTACCAGAGCGAGTAGACAGGGCAGATAGAATCTGTTCGAGTGAAACCGCATATGTCTCCTGAAGGTTTTGGGTTCACAAGGATGCTGGCGTCCCGAGGGCGCGTCAATGTCTTCGACAGCCGCTATAGCCGCACTCTCTCGGCGCGTAACGATGTTTCTCTCGCGTCCGCTGCATTAACTGCGGGCTAAACAGGTCGCGAGGTCACTATCGGACTCTGGTAATTGGCGTTCCGACAACCTATGTTTGCCGGGCCCCGTCAGTAGGCGTCATGGCAAATTCGTGGAGCCGTCTCGAGGCCAATGCCTCGAGTCCAGATCCGAGCGCACTGCTCGAGGAGTCCGCGTGACGAGCCCGCCCACTCCCCAAGACCCGATCGGCCCTCTCCGGGCCGCGCTTGCCGGACGATACGAAATCGGGCGCGAGATCGGACAGGGCGCATTCGCCACAGTCTATCTCGCAAACGACGCCAGGCACGACCGCCAAGTGGCACTCAAGGTTCTGAACGCCGATCCATCTTCCGGCAGCGGCGAATTGCGATTCATCCAGGAAATTCGGATGCTGGCGCGTTTGCAACATCCGAACATCCTGCCCCTCCACGACTCGGGGCATGTGGAAGCGTTGCTCTATTATCTGATGCCCTACGTCAGCGGGGAGACGCTGCGCGCGAGGATGAGCCGGGAGCGTCAGGTGCCGATCGATGCCGCTGTTCGAATCTCCTCCGAAGTCGCGGATGCTCTGTCTTGTGCTCACAGTCATGGCGTCATCCACCGCGACATCAAGCCGGAGAATATTCTGCTGTCCGGTGGTCACGCCGTCGTCGCCGACTTCGGCATCGCGCGCGCAATCGACATAGCCGGAGTGCAACAATTGACGCGCACCGGCATGGGTGGACCGGGTACACCCGCCTATATGAGTCCCGAGCAACTGCTGGGAGATCATGAGCTCGATGGCCGTACCGACATCTACAGCCTCGGTTGCGTTCTGTATGAGATGTTGACCGGCAAGCCTCCGTTCGCGGGCAAAGAAGGGTTCGTCAAGCGATTCACCGAGGCGCCTCCGCCACCTTCTAGCGTTCGGAAAGATGTTCCTGCTTGGCTCGACTCCGTTGTTGAGAAAATGCTGGCGCGGAATCCGGAAGACCGTTTCGGGCGCGCGGAGGATCTCGTTCGCGCGCTATCCGATGCGGTGGCGATCGATCCACGTCAGTCGAGCGCGTCGACAACTGGTGGAAGCAATGTTTTTCCCGGTCCGTTGGAACAGCCCGCGTATCGATTCAGCCAGATTGCCGCCAATCGGTTCCGCGAGACTGAGCAGCCATCTATAGGTGTTCTGCCGTTCTCGAACATGAGTGCGAATCCCGACAACGAGTATTTCTCCGACGGAGTAACAGAGGAGATTCTCAATGCGCTTTCGCGAATTCCCACGCTCAAGGTCGCCGCACGCACTTCCACATTTAGTCTGAAGGGCAAGTCGCTTGGCATTACCGAGATTGGGCAACTTCTGAACGTGAACACAATCCTCGAAGGAAGCGTGCGCCGAATGGGTCAGCGCGTGCGAATCAGCGCCCAACTTGTCAATGCCCACGATGGATACCACATCTGGTCGGAACAATACGATCGGGAGATCGAAGACGTTTTCGAAATCCAGGACGAGATCGCGCGAAATATCGTCGACCGGCTAAAAGTCAAACTGACTGCCGCGCAAAACGAAGCTCTCGGCAAGCGTCACACCGAAAACGTTGAGGCATACGAGCTCTATCTGCGCGGCCGGCATTGCTGGTATCGATGGAACATGACGGGAATGCTGGAAAAGGCGATTCGTCATTATGAGCACGCGCTTGCCAAAGATCCTAACTATGCGCTTGCGTATCACGGACTCGCCGATGCGTACAGCGTACCGGGGCTTTGGGGATTCCTCCCCACTTCAGACGTTCTTCCCAGGGCACTCGCAGCGGCGACGCGCGCCGTAGAGTTGGCCCCCGAGCTCGCGGAATCGCGCACTTCGCTTGGCTTCGTTCAGCTTCTGAACTGGGACTGGGAAGCAGCAGAATCTTCCCTGCTCCACGCGATTGACCTGAATCCACGCTACGCGCTCGCGCACAGCTTTTACGCCTGGCTTCTTAGCACGGTCGATCGACAGCGCGAAGCATCGGAGGCCGCACGTCTCGGACAGGAACTCGATCCTTTGTCTCCCGCCACCAATGGGATAGCTGCGCTTGTATCATACCATGCACGACAGTACGACCAGGCGATTGACGAGTGCGGCCGAGCGCTTGAGCGGGATCGCACATCATTCCTCGGCTTGCTGGCGATGACTCTCTCATACGC
The DNA here is from genome assembly GCA_036393735.1 of Gemmatimonadaceae bacterium. Classification (GTDB taxonomy): domain Bacteria; phylum Gemmatimonadota; class Gemmatimonadetes; order Gemmatimonadales; family Gemmatimonadaceae; genus UBA4720. The sequence goes on from DASWGL010000162.1 coordinate 6,008, forward strand.
CGCAAAGGGAGACTACAATGAGGCGATCAGGCACGCGGAGCGAGGTGTGTCGGTCTCGCCTGACGTCAATTTGCTACGTGCTCTCCTCGCTGCCATCTACGCGATGGCGGGCGAGCGCGCTGCCGCGGAAAGAGTGCTCGGCGAACTGCTCGTGCGATCGACGCAAGTATATGTCGGCCCTACCATGATCTCCTGGATTTATGCGAACCTGGATGACGCAGATGCTGCCTTCGAATGGCTGGGGAAAGCTTGTTCGGCTCGTGACTGCACACTCGGGTTTGGAATCAGAGTGCCGCTCTACGATCGAATCAGCAGTGATCCGCGATTCCAGGAGCTTTTGCGCTGCCTCGGATTAGACTGAGGCGAAGGTTTATCAGGGCTGGGTCGCAGACAATCCCATGCGCCTAACAAACTCTGGTTTCGTCGCGCTGCTTGTCCTGGTGGGATGCCATCCGTCATTCCGCCCGCCAATCACCATCTACAAGGCACTCGAGTCGCGGCCACACGCCGTCGGATGCGACCCTGGCGACTGCGGCGATCCCGAGCGTGTGATCAGCATCACTTACCTGGGAGTCTCCGGCTTGTTGATCGAGCACCAGCGCCATGTCCTCTTGACCGCGCCCTTTTTCAGCAACCCTGACCTCGGGATGGTGATGCCGCTGATGACTCGGCTCCTGCGCAGCACACCGCGCATCGCGGCTGACACCCTCGCCATTGAGAAGCTGCT
>DASWGL010000163.1:0-12738 GCA_036393735.1 Gemmatimonadaceae bacterium
ACGGCCATCGCGACATTCCCAGAATGGCGAACTTCCAAATCGGGCGGTCGGAACAGCGAATGTTTGGGCCGCCCGATTCGCTTTTCCCCATTGCGTTCTGCCTCATGCTTGGCAGAATCCTGCCTTGCCCACGTCGCCTTAGCCGTGGTGCCCTCCAGCTAAGCTATTGTTTGGCAATCAGTTATAGATACTGCTGAGCTTTGGCCTCCGGTCTGCCTTGGAGAGACTTATCGGCGTGGTCTCCACGCCACGTCTTTCAACCGTCAATCCAAGCAGTGGAGCTTTTATGCAGAGTCGTTCTTTCAGTTTCATAACCTTTGCGGGGGTGCTGATCCTGGCAATCGCCTGCAGCGGGGACAATCCGGCTGGTCCGGGCGCGCCTTCGCAAATCAATTCCCCGGGTACCCCTCTCAACTCGGCGATCAAGTCGGACGTTGCATCGGCCGCGGGGAATGCAATCGCGACCAATCTGGAAAGCCTGCTCGCCAACCAGGCGGCGGCGGTCGGATCCTTTGCCGTGTTCGCGCCCACGTCAGCACCAGCGTTCGATGGCGAGACCTCCAGCTCGACACCTCCTTCAACTGCTCCGGCAGAACAGCCCAATTGTACCGCGGGCAGTCAACCCGGGGTCTATCTTTGCGTGAAGGAGCCGGGCACCGGCGATCATCTCAAGTGCACGTACTCGGATGAGAAAAAGCTCTATGTCTGCGTCAAGCAGGAAGAGCCCGCGCCATCCACGAGTGAGCCCAAGCCGCCAGCTTCGACTCCTCCATCGGGTGAGCCCCAGCCAGCGCCGGCACCGGCGCCGTCCAATCCGGAGTCGTGCAGCTTCAACGCTGATGCACTGGTCTACAGCTGCGTCAAGGCGGGAGAAGGAAAGTCAGTCGTGAAGTCATATCAGTTCCTCGATGCGTCGGGCCATGCGATGGAGAAATTCGTCAGGGGCACGACGGAGTCGATTCGCTATCGCGTGCAGAGCGATGGCAGCGATACGCAGGACAACCACACGAGCGTCAGTCATTCGTTGCGCTATGTGACCGTCAGCGGCTTTCTCGGACCCAATCGCGTCTGGAACGGGTTCGGCAGCAGCGCCGACACGGCTTCGTACAAGGAAGATCTGTCGACGCGAAAATACACCGGACTCTCGGTGGACACGCTGAAGGCAGTAACGTTTGTCGACGAGCGCGCGACGCATCCCTACCCGCTCTCGGGTGTCGCAGTAAGGGTCGTCGATTACGCGGTGGTCTCGACCGGCAAGCAAGTCGAAACCACCACTGTCCACAAGCGGGTGGTCGTGACGTTCAATGGAACTGCGGATGTGCCGATCTCACTCGGCGACTACAGCTGCGTTCTCCACCTCGATACGCACAAGGTGGACGGCTGTAAGTAAACGAAGGAAATAGTACGAGAGGCGGGGTGTAGCGGATGTGGCGCTGCACCCCGCCTTTTTTGTCGCGTATGATCGTTGTCGCGCCCTGTGTCCCAACAGCGCACCCCGATGACCGCGACTACGTTTTCGTTGGGCGCTTAGTGCGTTCTGATGACTATCGCTCCCGCAATCGGACCAGCGGGAACGTCCGGAAGAATGGTAGGAGCGCGCGCCGCATCGATCCACTGCGCCGATTGAATGCTCGCTGCCGTGATCGTTCGCAGGCCTCGCAAATCTTCCAGACGCTGGCGGTCGAGGTAAACGAGGATTATCTGGCTCCGCGCGCCACCGCTTATTGATCCGGTAGCGGTGGGGCGGAGCCAATTCGGGCGAAGCCGGTCAATCAGCTCATACGCGTTGGAGGCGTTGGAAGAGTTTATCTCCGCCCGCGTGATCAAGTCCGGAGAGCCTCGGGACCCGGCGGAGCCTGCGCCCGACGAGGCACAAGCCGCGACAAGAACGATCGTAATTACACGTGTGATTCGCATCGTCATCGGGCAGCGCAAGAATCCTCCGGAATTTATCGCGTCGACCGCCGGTCAAATTCTGTATGCGGCACTACCATAACCATGATTTGCGGCCTTCGCTATTGTCGCAAAATGTACGCATTGCTACCTTGGCACCCGTAGCCAACTCCTTCGATCGTTGCAGAATCGAGATCCGGGGAAGGCCTCGATGCTTTCGGAGGCAACATGCATAGACTCCTGAGGATGCCGGCGAGAAAATGGCTCCCAGCGGTTTGTGCGTGCCTTGTTTCCGTAGCGTGCCTTTTTTGCTTTTGCGCGCGAGCGAGCGCGCAAACCCTGGGAAACGTCAGCGGTACCGTAACTGACACCGCGGGCATTCCCCTCCTTGGCGTTGAGATAACGATCGACGCGACGTCGGTCCGATCGTTTACCGACGAGCAGGGGGTCTTTCATCTCGGCGGCGTGGCCTACGGCGCGCGAACGCTCACCGCGCGTCGGCTCGGATTTGCATCGGTCCAGACGAGCGTCGACGTCTCCCCGGTTGGGGAGGCAACGGTTTCCATTCGGCTCAAGCCCGTAGCGGCCCCGCTACCACCGATCGTCATCCGTCCTTCGCGAATGAGCTACACGGGGCGGTTGGCGGGCTACTACGAGCGGCTCGAGAAAAGGACGGGCGGAGTATTCATCACGCGCGATCAGATCGATCGCGAGCAACCGCGAATGCTTGGGCAATTGTTGCAACACGTTCCAGGTGTCACCGCGATTCGCGGACGTGGGGGAATCACCGGGATCAGGCTGCGCGGCCGCACGTGCTGGCCCCTCGTATGGATCGATGGAACGCCGATGCCATCGGGCGAAGTTGATCTGGACAGTTTCTCTCCAACGAGCATCCACGGGATCGAGCTTTATCTGGGATCGACGACCGCTCCCGCTCGATACACCTACACCCGCGACGTGTCGAGTTGCGGCACGATCCTGATCTGGTCGAGGGGGCCAGACACCGATCCCATAGGGCCCATGCCCACACCGTTAGTGGATCTCGAGGACCTGGTCTCTCATCTCTCCGTCTTCAACGCGGATCAAGTTGATCGTCGCGCCACTCTCGATACCACCCGGCTCCTTCAATTGAGTTTCCCCCCTGGCCTTTTTGCCGCCGGCATTCACGGCCTCGTCATCGCGGAGTTCGTAGTGGACACCGCCGGCAGAGTGGAAGATGGAACGGTCGGGATTGTCTCGTCGACTGCGTCGCTCTTCACCGACGCAGTCCGTGTTGCCCTCGCGAGCGCAACCTACGTCCCGGCCTTGAAGAACGGACATTCCGTTCGCCAGCTCGTTCACCAACCATTCGAGTTCTCCGTCGACAGGCAGGCGAGAGCCCGGTAGGAACCCTCGTGAGGCAGCGGGTTCAGGTCCGGCCTGGTGCTTGCGCCGAATTGCGACTGAACCAAACCGATCCGGTCCTCGACAATTTTTGATTAGACACACGAAACCCTTGCGCCGTTCGGTGACGTGCGCTATTACTTTGGGCGCAACGAGTTCCGTCACACCTCAGCAGTTGATGTTGGGCCGGTAGCGACCAAAAAAAAACGGCGCCCAAGCGGCAGCCATGATCGTGGATTCTGGAGATTGCTAGCTCGGATAACCCGTCCGTCCTAGACAGCCTCTCCTTTTCGTTTTCGTGTTCCTGTGTTCCTGAAACCGAAGCCCGGTTCCCACGTTGCGTGCACCCTTACCCGGAAAGGAGGAGATCGCACCCGTTCGCCGTCCCCTGTCGCACCGAGACCGATGGTCCAAGTACCTCGCTCTCTTTCGTGGTCCTCGAAAATCCTTCTGAGGTAGGCATGACGAAACTATTACGTTCTACTACGCTTTTTGTTGGGGCGCTCCTCGTGTTGACTGTAGTCGCGCCCGCTGTGGCGCAAGGTCAGGCAGCAGTTCTTACCGGGCGCGTGCTCTCCGACCAGGGCCAGCCGCTGGCCGGCGCCAACGTGTTCCTTCCCGAGCTGAACATCTCCGTTGCGACCAATCAATCGGGCGCATTCACGATCACCATTCCTGCCGCGAGAGTTCGTGGCCAGCCAGTCGTCGTGAGAGCCCGTGCGATCGGGTATCAGCCCGGCGCTACCCCGATCAGTCTTGCCGCCGGCGCCCAGACACTGGATTTCAGCCTGAAGCGGGATCTGACTGAGCTCAGCGCGGTGGTTGTCACGGGTGTGACCAGGGCCACGGAGCAGATAAAGCTTCCGTTCACTGTGACCCGCGTCGATACCTCGGACATGCCCGTCTCCGGATCAAACCCACTGACACAACTTCAGGGCAAGATTCCCGGCGCGCTGATTGTAAACGCGAGTGGACGCCCAGGTGCAGCGCCGTCGATCGTCCTTCGCGGACCGGTATCGCTCAATGCAACGGGGCGCACACAGCAGCCGCTCTATCTCCTGGACGGGGTACCGCTTTCTGGCGGGCTGCCCGACATCAACCCGAACGACATTGAAGATGTTGAAGTCGTCAAAGGAGCCGCGGCGGCCTCTCTTTACGGTGCCCGGGCGGGCGCCGGAGTCATCAACATCACGACGAAGAGCGGGAAGAACGCGCCGGAAGGCGTCCGGTTCGGGCTGCGTACAGAGGCCGGCACCAGCGACATCGAGCGGGCCTTCCCGCTGGCCACTCGCAGTGCTCTCGCCACTGATCCAACCGGTCAGCTTTTCTGCACCACCGAAGTCGTCGGCGGCTCGCCCTGCGCACGCCTGATCGACTGGGACCAGGAAGTTCAACGCATCAACAACTCGGGCGAAGATTTTTCGCTGCCTCCTCAGAAATTCTTGCGCGACTTCGGCATTGGTCTGGCGCCAAACTACGCTTCGCTCACCGGGCTCTATCTAACCACAGCGTGGCCGCACATGCGCGACCCGGTCGGTCAGGTCGTCAGTCCCTCGAAGTACGGAAACACCAATCTGGACATGAGGGGGAAGGTCGGAAACACCGGCATTTACGCGAGTCTCTCGAATTTCGTACAGGAAGGCGCCATCAAGTTCCTTCCAGGCTTCACTCGAAACTCGGCGCGCGTAAACGTCGATCAGCGGTTCGGCGATCGAATCAGCGCGAACGTGAATTCTTACTACGGCCAGACTATCGATCACGGTTCGAATTTCGACGAGACGTCCGGCACCGCGGGAACCTGGTTCAACCTCACTCGCGCTCCATGGATTTCTGACATGCTGGCGACAGACAACCTCGGCCGAGTCGTTGTCCGGCAGAATCCTCTCGACCAGGGCACACAGAACTTCAACCCGCTCTATTCGACGGCGTACAACAAACGCACTGATCGGGGCACGAGATTCGTGGGCGGAACCTCGCTCCGCTACACCCCGCTTGATTGGCTCAACCTCGAGGCCAACGCAGGCTACGATCGTTCAACCGCGTACACGCTGCAGATGCGCGACAAGGGATGGCGCGTCACGGCGGCGGCTCCGAGTACATCCGCCGGCTTCATACAGAATGGCGGGCTCGACAACGAGACCTTCACCACGTCACTCAGCGGATCGGCGACTCGCACGTTCTTCAACGATCTGAACGCTACTTTCTCGACCCGTTACGTCTATTCTGACCAGACATTACGCGCGGACTCCTTGAGCGGCACGGACATCGTCATCGGTGGCCTCGAGTCGGCGGATGCGGCGACGAAGAATTTCTCGATCTCGTCGGGCACACAGGCGATTCGCGACATGGGCTTCTTCACCGGCGTCGATTTCGATCTCAAGGATCGCTACATCCTCGGCGCCCTGGTCCGTCGCGATGGCAGCTCGCTCTTTGGAGCTGGAAATCGCTGGGCGACCTTCGGCCGCGGATCCGCGGCGTGGATCGCTTCACGCGAGCCATGGTGGCCCGCGATAGACGCGCTAAGCCTCTTCAAGCTGAGAGCGTCGGTCGGCACCACTGGCCAGCGCCCCCGCTTCAACGCTCAATATGGTACTTACACTCTGGGAACCGGCGGTACGTTCAACCCCGCCAACCTGGGAAACCCGAACCTGAAGCCGGAGATAAATCGAGAGACCGAGCTCGGGACCGATCTGGAGTTCTTCCGTCGTGTCGCGTTCAACCTCTCGTACGCCAAGGCGGTCATCGATCGGCAGATCCTCCCGGTGAAGCAGCCGACGGCGACAGGATTCTCGAGTCAGTGGATCAACGCTGGTGTGATCACCAACAAGACGTGGGAAGCCACCTTGAACGTTCCCATTCTCCAGCGTGAAAGCCTTAATTGGTCGACCCGACTGATCTACGATCGCACGCGAAGCATCCTGACGCGACTCGACGTGCCCGAGTTCGTCGGCACGATCACGCCGGGGCCGGCCAACGCGTTCGACATCTTCAAGTTCCGCACAGGGGAAGAGATCGGCACCATTTACGGATTCGACTATGTGAGAAAGTGCAGTCAGCTGCCGGCGCCATTCAGCGCGGATTGCGGCAGCGCCAACAGCTCGTTCAGGACCAACGACCAGGGGTACATCGTCTGGGTAGGCCAGGGCAATCAGCTGACGGAGGGAATCACACGTAACCTCTGGACCACAAACCTTGCACAAGGCACTGGACCCTGGGGCAACAGGACTAACTGGGGAATGCCGATCACGTTGCGCGATTCTCTCGGTAACATTGCAACTGTCCCGGTGGGCAACGGGCTCCCCAGATTCCATTGGGGCCTGTCGCAGAACCTTGATTACAAGAAGTTCAACGTCTACGGCTTGCTGGATGCCTATCGCGGTCAGAAGCTGTGGAACATCGCTTATCACTGGTCGCATGGTGATTTGCAGAGCTCGGACATCGATCAAACCGGGAAGACCGTCGAAACCGCGAAGCCGATCGGCTATTACTGGAGACGCGGTCCGTCCAACTCCCCGGGCGGCAATTCGGGTGTGGGTGGACTCTATGATGCCCTGGCTCCGAGCACCTTCTCGGTGGAAGATGCGAGTTACGTAAAGCTTCGCGAGCTGAGCGTCAGCTACCGTGTGGGCGCTCTTGCCGGCACCGGTGACTGGAAGCTCGGTTTTGTTGGTCGCAACCTGCACACCTGGACGAAGTACAGGGGATTCGACCCGGAATCCGGTAACACAACCGGTCCGCTCAACTCATCGGCCCTTACGCCGGTGGCCGGTTATCGGTTCCCGAACCTGCGCACGTACACGGTTCAGCTTTCCACGTCGTTCTAGCCAATAACGGATCGATGAGCTGACGAGGTGAGCCGCTACCACTAGCGGCTCCCCTCGTCCCCCACTTCCAGATTCAGTGAGGTTCGTAATGCGTCACAGAACTAATGTCAGATTGTGGTTTGCGGGGGCCGCTGTTTTTTCGGTGCTGCTTGGTGCGTGTCGGGACAACCCGCTCAGCGTAAACAACACTCAGCAGCCCAACGTCACCGGGGTGTTCTCAACTCCGGGCAACGTGGAGACGGCACTATCGAAGCTGTTCGAGCAGATGTACAACGGTCATCTCGGAAGTGCGGACGACATCATGACGCAGACGATTACGATGTCGTTTGAAAGCGCGTCTCAGCTCGGAAACTTCGGAATGGGCACCCGCGGATCGATCCCACGGAGCCCGATCGATAACTCCATCGGAAACAATGTCGCGGCGGGCAACTTCCGGGATTTCGACTTTCTCAGCAGAAATGCGCGACTAGGTGCGACCGCTGTCGCGGCACTCAACCGTTTCATGGCGGCGAACAATGGTACCGCACTGGGCACGGCAGCCCGCGACGCCAGAGCGAGGTCATTTGGCTACTTCAATATCGGTTACGCGCTTGGCAATCTGGCGCTGATCTACGACTCGGCGGCGATCATCTCTCCGCAGGATGCGATCGATCCCGCGACAGGTAATTTCGCCATTCCACCGTTCTCCCCGTCGAATCTGGTCATGGACGCGGCGCTCAAGAGTCTCGATTCCGCCATCGCGATCGCTACTGCGGGACCTGCATCATCGATTTCTGCGGATTGGCTCGCGCAAACCGCGGACATGACCAATGCGAACTACATAAAATTGCTTCGCTCGTACAAGGCGAAGTTCCGCGCCGGACTGGGCCGGACACCGACCGATCGTGCGACGGCGGATTGGAACGCCATCATCGCCGATGCGACGAACGGGATAACCTCAGATTTCGTCATTCAGGTGAACGCCGTGACTGGCTGGAGCGGTGCGGTGGCTTCGCAGCTCGCTACGGCAACGACGTGGAGCCAGATGACGCCATTCATTTTCGGTATGGGTGACACCACGGGCGCCTACACCACCTGGCTTCAGCAAGCGCTGACGGCTCGGACGCCGTTCCTGATGAGAACTCCCGACAAACGGTTCCCTTCGGGGGATACTCGCGCGCTGCAGCAGGCTCAGTTCGGGAATAGCCGTGCTGGAACACCGGCCGGCAGCATCCTCTACTTCCGCGCGCGTCCGACTGGTGAAGATTCTCCCGCGGATCCATGGGGCACCTGGTTCTACGATAATTGGCGCAGCTGGGCCATCCGTGCCGCCGGGGGTAACGGTCCTTATGTGTTGTTCGCCGTCGCGGAAAACGACATGCTCGCGGCTGAAGGCTACCTGCGGACTGGACAATTTGCTCCGGCCGTAACGGTGATCAACAAATACCGCACTCGCGCAGGTCTGCCAGCGATCGGGGCAGTTGCAGCGATCACGGACCAGGTGCCGAACAGCAGCCCGACCGCGAACGATTGCGTGCCTCGGGTACCGCAGCCGCACAATTACAACACCACTGCATGCGGCAGCGTGTTCGAGGCGATGAAGTGGGAGAAGCGGCTGGAGACGAACCTTATCGGCTATGCGCAATGGTATGTCGATTCGCGCGGATGGGGTGACCTCGTGGTGGGCACCGCGCTGGAATGGCCCGTTCCGTATCAGGAGCTGTTCGCGCGCGGTAAAGCGAGCTATACGACGAGCGCTCGCTCCGTGAAAGGCACGTACGGCTTCTAAGCGGAAGCCGAGGCGGTGGTTGTGATTCAATCGAATGAATTCGAGAGCGAGGTGGCTGGACGTGACGAACAATCACGCCCAGCGCCTGTCTCGGCAGTTCGTATGTCCGGCGCGTTTCTGTTGGTGTTTCTACTGGGGTTTACGTCCGGGTGTTACACCTTCATACCAGTCGCCAGCTCTCCTTCACCGGGCACACGACTGGTTCTCGGACTGAATGATCAGGGGCGCGTGACTCTGGGTCAGAGCGTTGGTCCGTCTGCGCAGCAAATCGAGGGAACGCTCGAGACGAAGACCGATTCCGCATATGTGATCTCCGTCAATTCGGTGAGTTACTTCAATGGCGGCACCAATGTCTGGTCCGGAGAGCCCCTCACGGTGCCAACTTCCGTCGTTCAGGATGCAAAGGAGCGGCGTTTTTCTCCGAGCAAGACCGCACTCGCCGTTGGCGTTGGAATAGCCGCGGTACTGTCGTTCATTTTGACACGGAGTCTCTTCGGGTCTTCAAGTCCAGATCAAACACCCAATCCGGGTCCGCCTAACGGCTCGTAACGATTTCTCAATAGATAGCTCGGTCCGACGTTTCTCAAACCAACAGACTTTTTTCTGGAGTACCGCTAATGCGTCTTTCTCGTTTCGTTACGTTTTTCGCCGCCGTCGCGGCAGTGACTGCCTGTGGTAGCGACAAAGTCACTGACCCGTCGTTCCCACCACTCGCGGGCGTACGGTTCATCAACGGTGTTTCGGACACGAGCGCGATCGATATCAGGGCGATCGACCAGATTGCGCTCTCGCCCGTTGCCAACGCGCTCCCTTATCGCAACGGCACGCAGCACCAGCCGACGGAAGCGAAGGACCGACACTTCCGCGCGTTCATCACCAGCACGAACCCCGCGATTACATCGAATCCGATCGTGGATACGACGCTCACTTTCGCTGCGAATACGAGGTATACCGTCCTGCTCACAGGGGCGGCGCGGACAAAGGTGCGGTTCGTCCTCATTACGGACGATCCCCCAGCGGTCGCTGCCGGCCAGATCTTCATCCGCAGTGTAAATGCCAGCAGCGGCGCGATCGACGCCTACGTTGTCGATTCGACGAACACGGCAATTTCCGGCACCGCATCGGCTGCGAACGTTGCTCCCCTGGCGACATCGGGATATCTGACGCGGGCGATGGGGAAGGTCGCGATGCGCGTGACTCCCGCCGGCTCGGTTACCGTTTCCGCCTCGCAACAGGGGCCTCCGGCGCCGGCAACTTTACCTGGCGAGATTCCCGCCGCTGGCGTCACCACCGCCGGAACGCCGTTCTCGGTTTATTTCTTCCCCGCCGGTGTTCCCGGAAGTCCGACCGCGCCAGCGACCGGAACCAATGCTTGCGGAGGTGCCGCGCCTTTGATCTCCTGCAATCCGACGGTCGTCTGGTTCGTCGATCGCGTTCCAACGTCGTAAGTCCTGTGCCCGCGTTGCGGGCCGGAATTTGAAAGCGCGCCGCCGGAATCATCCGGTGGCGCGCTTTTGCATTTGCGGCCATTCGCCTGGCGACGGATCTTAACGTCCCAGATGACCACCGCCCTCTGGATTCTCGGAGCCACACTCCTCGCCACCGTGGCGACAATCATTGTCGTGCGACTGCGCGGTACGCGGATCGCTCTGCGCGCGCTTCATCGCTCGCGCTCGAGGATCGATCGCTTCAAGCTCACCAAGAAGCCATTCATCAGGCAAACACTCCTCGCCGACGAGGCGATCGCACAGGCCGTTCGAGAACACGCCGCCGAGAATAACATCGACGAAGGAAAGGCGTGGAGTCGAGTCGAAGAGTACATCGACGAGATCGTGCCCTTCTTCAATATTCTCACCTACTACAAGATCGGCCTCGTCGTAAGCAGAGTGCTGCTCAACTTTTTCTATAAGGTGTCGGCGGAGTACGCGGGACGCCCTTCGCAGGGCACGCTTCCCCGCGATGCGATCGTGATCTACCTCATGAATCACCGGTCCAACGCGGACTACGTTCTCGTCGGGTACGTGCTGTCGGGGCAGGTCGCGATCTCTTATGCCGTCGGCGAATGGGCGCGGACGTTTCCCCTCGAGTACATCTTCAAATCCTTCGGCGCGTATTTCATCAGGCGAAAATATCGGGAGAAGCTCTATCACACCGTGCTCGAGCGATACGTGCAGCTCATCACGCGCAACGGAGTGACGCAGGGCATCTTCCTCGAGGGCGGATTGAGCCGAGACGGAAAGCTCGGCAAAGCGAAGATCGGGCTCCTCGACTACGTGCTCGGCGTCGCGCGCGAGCCGTTGATGCGGCAGCGCCTCTACATAGTGCCGGTGGCGATCAACTACGATCGCGTGCTGGAGGACCGCTCACTCCTGCGCGAGCTCGATGCGCGGGAAGGACGGCGGCGTCCCACGCGACGCGCGCAGCTGGGCGAGGTGTTGCGCTACGTGTGGTGGAACATGGCGCGCCTCGTGGCGAGAAGATGGAGGCGATACGGACGTGCGGCGGTCGTCATCGGCGATCCATTTCCACTGGCGCCGTGGCTCGATGAGCAGGACCGTGAGGCGGAGGGAGGGCTGTTCGCGATCGAGCGAGCGGAGCGTCTGGCGCGAGTTCAGAAACTTTCGGATTCCGTGCTCGAGAGAATCGCTGCGATAATTCCCGTGACTCCGGTAACGCTCGCGTGCGCCGCGGTTCAGAGCTTCGACGGAGACTTCATCTCCCATGACCAGCTGATCGCCCGCATGGGCGAGATGCGCGACGTGCTGCGCGAGCTCAATGCGCGAGTGATCCATCACGAGGGAAGCGTCGACGACATCTTCGACCGCGCGTGGCGCATGTTGAAGATGCGTCGGATCCTGGTGCGAGTCGGTGCGGGATATTCGGTGCTGCCCGGCAATCGACCGCTCGTGAGCTACTACGCCAACAGCATCAGCCACTTGCTCGGACCATTCGCGGAAGGAGTTCGCGAGCGCGATCAACTACCCGCGCTTGCTGCTGGAACCATCAGCGCTCTATAGAAATCGCGGCCGCAACTCCGCATCACGCGCAGCTCCGAATTGCGCGGCAACCGTTTCCGCAATTCGCCGCAAATCCCACCACCACGTTTGCAACTCTCTCGCAACTCTATTGTAGTCGGCGCTGTCAAACTGGGAGGAGAAACCACGAGCGCTGCAGCTCAGCCACAGCAATTCGTGGATCGTTCGCGTAGCGATTCGTGCCCGTGACCCGACGAAATGATCCTTTCGACTGTCTAATACTTCACTTGGCACTTGCGTGTACACCACTCTAGTATTCGAAAGAATGCCTTCCCTACCAGTGCAACGCGCTTCGACACAACATCGTGCCGCTAACAACCGTTCGGGAGAAACGGTTAATCAGCGCGCAGTTCGGATTGCATATCGATGCCCGCTCCGTCGCAGAGCGAGCGATCACAGCGCCCGTATAAACGGGTTCACCATCAGGAGGCGAGGTACATGGATTATTCTCAGTCAAGAGCTCGGCCGGCTTCCGGTTCCCACCCACCCAATTCAAAGAATAGCCTAGAGAAAAGATTCGTAAGAAAGTTCATTGGCGCTTTAGCGCTCCTCGTCAGCGCCGCATCTACGCTCAGTGCGCAGAGTGGTACGACGATCTCCGGCACGGTGACGAACGAGCAGGGCGTCCCGCTTCCCGGAGCGACGGTGCTCATTCAGGGCACGACAACGGGCGCGCACACCGACGATGCAGGGCGTTACGTGATCGTCGTTCCGGCCAGCAACGCGAACGGGCAGTCGGGAGTTCTCGTTGCCCGTGTAATCGGCTACAGCGCGCGCCAGGTTCCAATCGTTCTGACAGCGGGCTCCAACATCAGCCAGAGCTTCGCGCTGGTGG
>DASWGL010000164.1:0-5243 GCA_036393735.1 Gemmatimonadaceae bacterium
GGCGCTCTTCGCTCTCGCTCATTGCCAGCTCCGCGCGATGCCGCTGCCAGCGCTCGCCAGCGCGCTCGATCGTGCCGACGAGCAGCTCCGGCTGGACGGGCTTGAGGAGATAGTCGTTGCTGTTTTCGCGCAGCGCGCGCACCGCGCTGTCGATCGAGGCGTTACCGGTCAGGATGACGACCTCTGTCAGAGCCGCGATCTCGCGCAGGCGGCCGATCAGCTCGATGCCGTCCATGTCGGGGAGCTGAAGATCGACGAGGGCGACTGCGGGCGCGTCCCTCATTTCACGTGTAACTTCGAGCGCCTCACGGCCTGTAGCTGCGATCACCGCCGTATACCCGCGCAGGCGCAGGATGTCCTTGATCGTCTTGACCATCTGGGCGTCGTCATCGACGACGAGAACGCTCTGCCCTTCAGGCAGCGAAGACTTCATTCAATATTTCCAGGAGAGCATTCGGCGAGAAAGGCTTGTGCAGACTCGCGTGAACAAGGCGGGGCGACATCGAAGAAGTCGTCTCATCGAGCGCCGCACCGTATCCGCTGCAAAGTATCAGGGCCACGGACGGGCTCAGGTGCTTTATCGCCAGCACGGTCTCCGGCGCGGTGATTCCGTTGAGCCGCAGGTCCAGCACTACCGCGCCTGGCGAGGTGCTTTCGAGCATTCCCAACGCCTCATCCAGAGTTGCCGCCGTAAAGGTCGCGTAGCCATTCTGCTCGAGGACCATGCGCAACGTCTTCAGGAATGCGGTATCATCGTCCACGACCAGAACAGCCCGCGAAGCCGCCGTCGCCTGCTTCAGTATTTCAATGAGCTCTCCGACCGCCACCGGCTTCGACAGAATCCGCAACGCCCCTTCCCGCTCCGCTTCCGCAAGGATCTCGGTCGCCGTATACGCTGTCATCAAGATGACGCGGACCCCCGGGCGAACCGCCTTCATCGCCTTGAACGCTTCGAGACCGTTGATCCCGGTCATACGGACGTCCATCAGCACGACTGCGTAGTCCCGCTCCCGCACGGCGTCGACGGCTGCCTCGCCGCTGTGGGCACCGTCTGCTTCCCAGCCGTGCAGTCGCATCACGTCGACGAGAGTTCTTACCATCTGCTTATCGTCATCGACGACTAGTAGGCGGCGTTTCACGGTGTGCCCGCGTCGGCGGCCGGCAGCGAGACTGAGATCGTGGTGCCGGCCCCCGCGCTGCTGTCCGCCGAAATCGCTCCCCCGTTGGCCTGTACGAGGCCCCGCGAGACTGCCAGCCCGAGACCGATCCCGCGAGCCTTCGTGGTGAAAAGCGGCTCGAAGAGCTTTCGCATCTGTTCTGGGTTTATTCCGGTTCCGGTATCGATCACATCGAGCCGGACGAATCCAGCGCCTACATGTCGACCACGGAAAGTGAGATTGGCGCCATCGCCATTCATCGCCTGCAAGGCGTTGGTGATCAGGTTCAGGACGACCTGTCCGATCTGAACTCTATCAACCCGGACAAAGGGGAGATCAGGTGGAAAATCATGCTTGACGCTGACTCCCTCGAGAGGCCCGGCACGTTCCAGCTGCTCGTCAACGATCTGTTTGACCGACACACTTTCGTACTGCGGCGGCTTGATGCGCGCGAAGTCGAGCAGATCGCCGACAATCTTTTCCGACAGTCTGATCTGCGTGCGGAGAATTCCGAGGTATTCTCTGATCTCGCCGGGCGCTTCTTTTAGCACGACCTCGAGGTAGTAGACGGCATTCGTCATCACGCCAAGTGGATTCCTCAGCTCGTGACCCACGCCCCCGGCCAGTAGCCCGAGCATCGCCAGCTTTTCCTTTCGAACCAGCGACTCCTGGGTTTCTCGCAGCTCTCTAAGGGCCGTCTGCAGTTCCCCCGTCCTGTCTGCTACCCGTCCTTCCATCTCGCGGTGTGAGTCTTCGATCTGGTGCGCCATGACGTTGAACGAATCGGCAAGGACACCCAGCTCGTCCTCACGGGATACGACCACCCTGGGGGTGTAGTCGCCGGCGGATATGTCCTTCGCCGCGAGGACCATGTCTTGAAGTGGCGTCGTAATCTGCCGGCTGATTAACCACGCTCCGATGGCCCCAACGATCAGAATCAGCAGCCCGGCCAGCGCCATCGCGGTGAGAAATCGCCGTGCGGGGGCAAATATCGAGCTCGTCCGAAAATCCACCCACACCACCCAAGGCGCTTGCCTCACTACTGTCCAGGAACCCAGCCGACCGCTGCCGTCGGGCGCCTGATAGGACAAGACTGACGGGCCTTTTAAATTCACCCTCGGGCCTGGAACGATCTTCACAAGGTTGTTCCACACACCGGTTGAATCGCCGAAAAGAAGAGTCGCGTCGGAACCGATCAAGCCCGCGATCAGCTGCGCCGACTGCGCCGAGCCAACCTGTCTGAACTGGGCCAGCGTTGCGATCGTGTCGTTCGGAGACCGCGTAATCGGGACGGTCGATTCATAAAAGAGCGTCCCTCGGTCATCGATTATCCGCCCCACGAGCATGCCCTTGGTCGGAGTGGATGCGGCGTGCCCGTTGCGAAAGGCAGGGGCCTTGGCTGCTTCCGGTCCGTCAACCCACAGCAAGCGCTTGCCCTCCCTGTCGCGCAGTTCCAGCCCGAGAAGCTGGGTGTTTTTTGCGATCCTGGCGGCGAGCGAGCGCTCCGCCGCGCTGCGATCACGCGGATTATTCGTGCGCAGGAATCGCTGGACAGCCGAGTCGGACGCAGTCTTACTGAGTTCGGCGCGTAATTGCGGGAGTTGAGTTTCGAACGTCCGGGCAAGCAGGTTCGACGCGCTCTGAACGCGATCTTTCGCGGCCGTCATGAGCGCACTGGTCAGCTGCTCATACCCTACGAACGCAAACGCCGCTAGCGCGGCGATAAGGAGTCCACTAATGAGCAGCGGAAGTCGCCTCGATAGTGACTTCCGGCCGTGCAAACGGTGCACTTTGAATCCTCCATGCGTGTGGGCGGAACGGTCTGTAAGAAAAGACCCACCCACTGCTGTGGAAGTAACCATGAAATGAACAATTTGCGAACTCGGTTCTGCGGGTTTTTTCTATCGTGGTTTCCCCTCGTGCGCGGCCGCACTGTGCCTTTCATATCACCTGTTGTGGGGGAGCGACTGGCGCGCGGGCTTGGTACTGCCTATTTCGTATCATCAGCGACGGAAACGTGTGGTGTGAGCCCACACCAGATTGGCAGGTCCGGTACTGTGCGCTCGACCCACGCGACGCCTCTCAACGGACTGAGGCGGCTGCGACTAGCTTTCCAGGCAGGAGCTCGAATGCGATCCGCAGTCTCCGCGGCGTTCTAAGACGAAATGACGACCTTTCCCGACGCGATCTCAGTTCTCTCAGCGATGATCACTCCGGCAGTGCTCATCTCGGCGTGCGGATCGC
This sequence comes from Gemmatimonadaceae bacterium, assembly GCA_036393735.1. GTDB lineage: Bacteria > Gemmatimonadota > Gemmatimonadetes > Gemmatimonadales > Gemmatimonadaceae > UBA4720. The sequence continues at coordinate 3,402 of DASWGL010000164.1, forward strand.
TCATCCTCGCCACATCGGATCGGCTTAGCAAGGCGGTCACACGCACCCGAGAGATCTCGAGCGCGCTGATTCCGCGTGCAGGTGACCAGCGTGTCGACGATCGCGAAGAAGAGCGGCGGATGTTGTTCACCCAGCTCGACTTCGTGACGACACGCTCGCGGCTTCTTCAACGCGCGTTGTCGCGCCTGTACGCGGCGCTTGCGTTTTTTGTGGGCACGAGTGTGGCGATCGGTCTGGTCGCGATCACGAGCTCCAAGTTCACGGTGGTTCCGATCGCGCTGGGACTTATCGGCGCAGGCCTGCTGCTTTACGCCGCGTTCCTGCTGATAAAAGAATCCCGGTTCGCGCTGGCTGCCGTGAACGAGGAGATGGATTTCATGTGGAAGCGCGGCAAGGAATACGGGCCCCCTGATCTGGTCGAGAAGGGGATCAAGCGCACGCGCTGGTTTGGTGGGGTACGCTAGCGCCTGCTCGCATCGATTACCCCAAAAGAAAACGCCGGGCGTGACTGCCCGGCGTCTCTGTCTGAGCGCGAAGCCTATGTCACCCGCATTCGCTGAAGCCGCACACGTGACATTTGGCACAGCCCTCTGCGAACTCGAGCGACGACCCGCAATCGGGGCACGTCCCGATGAACGACTCGCTACGATTGACCGCGTCGAATCCGAATTGCGTCTGACTTGCTTCACCGGAATTGACTAGCGGTGATGGATTGGGCTGTACGATTTCAACCGGTGGCACCGAGAGCACGCCGCCGAGGTCCTGCTGCACGCCCTGCTTCTCCCGCATCCATTTCTCGAGCGCAATTCCGATCGCATCGGGGACGGACAGTACCTTGTTTGGTCCGAGGCCAATTGCCTTATCCGACGCGATGCCGCGCAGCTGGCGGTGCACTTCGCGAATTGGAATTCCCGATCGCAGCGCCAGCGAGATGAGGCGTCCCATTGCCTCGGCATCCGCCATCGCCGCTCCGCCCGCCTTCCCGAGGTTGATGAATACCTCGAAGGGCTGGCCACGATCATCCTCGGTGATGTTGAGGAACATGGTGCCGAGCGGCGTCTCGATGCGCGTGGTGATTCCGCGCAGGGTGTCCGGACGCGCTCTCTTAGCGCGGCGCTGAAGATTCTCGGCTTCCGCGTCGAACAGCGCCTGCTTGAGCCTGGCGTTGTCGGCCTCGAGCTCTGCGATGGTGCCGTGCAGCTCTCCCCTTTCCGCTCTGCCGTCGCGTTCCGCTTGCGCCTGCACCGTCGCCCCGGTCGATAGAACCTGATTGTCGCGCGAGCCGTCGCGGTACACCGTCACGCCCTTGCACTTGAGCGCGTAGGCGAGCTCGTAGATCTCGCGCACGTCCTCGGGACTCGCGGCGTGCGGGAAGTTGGTCGTCTTGGAAATCGCAGAGTCGCAATTCTCCTGAAAGGCGGCCTGCATTCTGACGTGCCACTCGGGCGTGATGTCGTGGGCGGTGACGAAGACGCGCTGCCACTGCGCCGGAACTTCGTCGAAGTGGATGTGGCCTTCCTTCGCGATCTTCTCCATCAGCTCATCGGAGTACCAACCTTCCCTGTTCGCGATCGCGACGAAGTCTTCGTTCACGTCCGGCATCAGCGCGCCAGCCTGATTCCGCATGAATGCAACGGCAAAAAGCGGCTCGATGCCCGAAGAGCAGCCCGCGATGATCGAGATCGTGCCAGTGGGCGCAATCGTGTTGACGTTGCAGTTGCGCAGCATCTGCATCGGGCGAATGCGATTACCTCTGGCATCGCGCGCGCACGTTTCGGCGGGACCCCAGATCGACCTTGCCCACTCGGGGAACGGTCCGCGCTCGTTGGCTAGCCTCTCGCT
>DASWGL010000165.1:0-1615 GCA_036393735.1 Gemmatimonadaceae bacterium
TGTCGAGTCTCAGGACGTTGTTCACATCTAGCCGACTGATCGGCGGTTTCCCACCGAGCGCTGAGTGAGCGCGGTGGTGGTTGTAAAAGTGAATATAGCGACGAAGCATCAGAGCGCGTTCACGCGAACGGCGATAAACGAGGGGATAGGCCCATTCGCGCAGCAAGGTCTGGATCAGGCGTTCGACTTTGCCGTTGGTCCGAGGCGTATAGGGTCGAGTCCGGATGTGCCGCAGTTCGAGCGTGGCACATGTGCTTCTGAACAATCGCGAGCGAAAGCATCCACCGTTGTCGGTCATCACTCGTTCGACAGTAATGCCACAACGGTTGAACCATCGGATGGCTCGCTGCAAGAACGCCGAAGCGGTCATCTTCGTCTGGTCTGCGAGCACCTCGGCGAAGGCCAATCTCGAAGCATCATCCACGCAGACGTAGGCGTACTCCCATCCCGCTCGAGTATGGGTCCAACATCGTTCACCGGTGATTCGATGGCCGATCCGTTCGATCCGCCCCAGCTTCTTGATGTCGATGTGCAACAGCTCGCCTGGCCGAGCTCTCTCGTACCGCTGAACCGGCAACACTGCTTCGAGCTCCCGCAATCGAGACAAACCCGCAGCTCGCACCACTCGGGCCACCGTCGCTCGACTACGACCAACCAGCCGAGCGATTCGCCGACAAGTCAATTTGCTCCTTCGCAAGGCGATCATCTGCTTTCGAATCCGCTTCGCAGTTGCCCGAATCCGGCGAGGTCGAGACGATCGGTCAATCAGTCCCTTATGACCTTCGGCACGATGCCGGGCCAACCACTTGAACCCCGTTCGCGTGCTCACCCCGATCGCCTCAGCCGCCTCGGCCACCGACCACTCTCGCTCGCGCACTCGTTCCACCAGCAGGGCTCGACTCGCAGGACAACTTCGCGCATTCTTATGCACGTCCATCTTGGCTCCTCCGTGCGATCTGTTCGTTTTGGAGACTTTCAGAATCGCCGAAGTCGCCCGGATGGACAACCTTTTTCAATGAACAACGTGTTGAGACATCACACCTAGCAACTACTCCGTTCTTAACGCCTCAATTGGACTCAACCTCGATGCACGTAATGCCGGATACATTCCGAATATCAATCCTGTTCCGGCCGCGAAGATGAGCGCTTTGATCACTGTGTCGGGTGTGATGACGGCCGGGTCGCGCGTCAGCGCCGCGATGCCGTCCGTGAAAAGTTTCCCGACGAAGATTCCAAGAAATCCGCCAAATATTGAAACCAGGATCGACTCGGAAAGGAACTGACTGAAGATCTGCGCCGGCGACGCGCCGACCGCCTTGCGCGTTCCCACCTCGCGCACGCGCTCATTGAACGACGCGAGCTGAATGTTCATGACGACGATGCCGCCCACGATGAGCGAGATGACGCCGCAGATCATGAAGGTCATGTCGTACATCTGATTCTGCTGCTCGTTGCGCTTCAGATTCGCGACGCGCGACAAAACTTCGTAGTCCTTCACGCCGTGTTGCCGGTGGAGGACTTTTCGGATCTGATCGACGGCTTCCTCGTGATTCTTGATGTCGATCATCCTCGCGTTCATGAAGCTGACTTTTCCGGTCTCCAGCGTCTGGCCTTT
>DASWGL010000166.1:0-4920 GCA_036393735.1 Gemmatimonadaceae bacterium
GGATCCAGACACGGCGTTCCTTTTTTTCACGTTGACGTTGGGAATCGCCGCGTACCGATCAATGCATTCCCGCGCGGTGATCCATTCGCTGAAAGGCGAGGAATTCATGAATCGCGGCTACTGCGTCAGGATTCTTCGTCGAGATCACTACTTCGGCGCCTCGCGGGAGATCGCGTTCGCTGTAGGTGATTTCGGATCGAAGCGCCTTCATTTTGGTCGTGCCGGGCACGTCGGACATCGCGTGGACGAAGCCCGGGAGCGCGAAATCTCCATTCGCGAACGCGGTTGCGATCGTTCGCATGTGCGTCCGGATGGTGGTCTCGCCAACAGAGTCAGCCTCTTTTCTCTGGAGCACGATTCGTCCGCCGATCGGCAGAGGCTCGAAGATGTGCGCCGATGTGTATTGGTTCACACCCATTGCGGTCTCGCCCCGCTGCTGAAGGGCCGCAAATCCTGAGTCGGCGGTAGCTGTCTCCTTCCGCGCTGTGCACGCGACCAGTGCCGCCATCGCGATGATCGAAGACGTCAGGGTTCGCACGGTCAGTGCGGGGTTATGACCCGAGCCGGACTCTCCTGTTTCGAGGTGGCGCCTAATGAAGGGCGCTCGGACATAAGCCGAGCGGTGAAGCGCTGACCCTCGGAGAGTCGTTCCACTTCGAGCGCAATTGCATCCACCGCCTGGACGAGTGAATTGAGAGTGCGGTCGATACCCAATCCGCCATTCGCCAAAGCTGCTTCCGCCGCAAGGCGGGCCGCGCGTTTGGCCCCAAATTGAGCGCCCACCCAAGCTGCGAGAAATCCAACGACGGCAGCGATGCCTCCCGCTATGCCAAAGAGGACGAGATAGTGTTCACGCAGCGTTCCGTAAAAGATCTGAGGAAGCATCGACATCACCGCCGTTTAAGTGGATTACAAATATTCCTGTTACCTACGTTACAAGACACCCGCAGTTTCGGACGCCATTAATTCGCTGGCGCCTGACTTGTTCACGAACCTCCCTTCACCTCTCGGCCGCGGGCCTCCGCGAGCTTTTTCGCGATTCCCCGGTAGAACGCGGCATCAACGGCCTTGTTCTGCTCTTGCAGCGAGAGGGCCGCCAGCTCGAGCGCGTAAAGGATATTGCCGAGGTAAAGCTGCGCGATTCCCCCGACAGTCTCGCGATCGTCACCCATGCGCGGGGGCGGGTGGAACCGGCGTGACATCGCGGTCCACTGACGATTCCTCGGTGAGAACGCGAACCACCACCGCCGTGATGTTGTCGTTTCCCCCGTTGATGTTCGCTTCCTGGATCAACGCGTCGACGATTCGCTCGGGCTTGGCGCGGGACGTGAGCAACTGCTGAATGCGGCGGTCGTCGATCATCCCGGTAAGGCCATCGCTCGCCAGAAGGAAGCCATCCCCCACCCTCGCCTCGCCATCGAACACATCGGGCTCGATCTCGTCTGCCATGCCAATGCAGCGGGTGATGACGTTGCTCTGCGGGTGGCGTCGCGCCTGCTCCGCCGTGAGCAGCCCCGCGTCTACCTGCTCCTGCACCAGAGAGTGATCCTTGGTGAGCTGCCGCATCTGGCCGTCGCGTATGAGGTAGATGCGGGAGTCGCCGACGTGTCCAACCACGTACCTGGTCTCGGAGAGAAGGAGCGCCGAAACGGTGCTGCCCATGCCCAGTTTGTCGCGTTCGGTCCTGGTTCGCTCGTACACAGCGCGGTTGGCATCGCGGAGAGCCTGGGCGACCCTCTCGTGTGCGTCGAGTGCGTCCAGATCGTTCAGGTCGGAGAGGTCGTGGCTTACGATCTCCACTGCCATCTCGCTCGCGACCTCGCCGGCCGCGTGCCCACCCATCCCGTCCGCGACTATGAACAGTCCGCGGTGAGCGTTGGCCGAAGCGTGGAGCGAGTCCTCATTACCCTTTCGAATCCGGCCGACATCAGTGCGAGCCGCAACAGCAAGGTGCACTAGCGAAAGCTCATTGGATGGAAGGACTGGTGGGTGGATTCCGTTGATGGAGGGGACCCTCCTCGCCTCAAACTACGGATGCGCGAAAAGAGCGGCAAGCATCACCCCGCGCGCCGGAGCAGTGGCTCCGCGTCGCCCGCCTGCAGTCGCCAAAGCGTGTTGTACAGGCCACCCCGCTCGAGCAGCTCGCGATGCGTCCCGGCTTCAGCCACTTCGCCGTGATGAAGAACCAGAATCATGTCGGCGTTCGCGATGGTGCTGAGCCGGTGTGCCACCGCGATCGTCGTTCTCCCCGACACCAGTACGCTGAGGGCCGCGTGGATCTCGGCTTCGATCTCGCTGTCGACCGCGCTCGTCGCTTCATCCAGCAGCAGCAGCGGCGCGTTCGCGGCGACGGCGCGGGCAAAGGAGAGTAGTTGTCGCTCGCCGACACTGATCGATGCCCCGCGCTCGCCCAGCACCTGGCCGTAGCCCTGCGGAAAGCCGCGGATTATTCGGTCCGCGCCGACTTTCGCGGCCGCCCTCACGACCTCCTCGTCGCTGAGCGGATTCGAGAGGCGGATGTTGGTGGCGATGTCACCGGCGAAGAGGAAGATGTCCTGCTGAACGTAGCCGATCAGGGAGCGAAGCTCCTCGAGCGGCAACGTTCGGATGTCGACGCCATTGATCGTGATCCGCCCGCGCTGTGGATCGTAGAACCGCATCAGCAGGTTGACGATTGTTGTCTTCCCTGCACCAGTGTGCCCGACCAGAGCGAGTGTTTCGCCCGGCCGCGCCGTGAAGCTCACTCCCTTGAGCACCCACTCGACCGGAGTGCTTTCCTGCGAAGCCCCGCTCTTCTGCTTGGCCATGTGCGCGAGATCGTAAGCGAACCACACATCCTCGAATGCCACCTCGACTCCCTTGCCTTTCGTCAGCACTTCGACGCGCTCAGCCCGATCCGGAACGCTCGGGACGGTATCGAGCAGAGTGAAGATGCGCTCCGAGCTCGCCATCGCGGTCTGGAGAATGTTGTACTTCTCGGACAGATCCTGGAGCGGCTGGAAGAATCTTCGCACGAGCTGAAGAAATGCCGCGACCGTGCCGACGCTGAGGAGATTCGCGTGGACGCGGGCCGCTCCCGCAACGATGAGGATCGCGAGCGCGATCGATGTGAGCAGCTCGATCGCCGGAAAATAGAGTGCGTAGACCGTGATCGATTTGAGATTGGCATCGAGGTGAGATCGATTCAGCTCATCGAACCGATGCGCTTCGCGCTTCTCCTGATTGAACAGCTGCACGATTCGCATCCCGGTCAGCCGTTCCTGAAGAAACGAGTTGATCCGGGCCAGACGCACCCTGATGTCGCGATACGTATCTCGCACGCCCTTTCTAAACAGTCCCGATACGAGCACCACGAATGGAATGACGAGAAACGAAGCCAGCGCGAGGCGCCAATCCATGATCAGCATGGCGACGCTGATCGCGACCAGCGTGAAGAGGTCTCCGAGACCAGAGACGACGCCAGAGGTGAATAGCTCGTTCAGTGTCTCAACGTCCGACGTCACGCGGGTGATCAACCTGCCCGCCGGATTCCGGTCGAAGTAGGATACGGAGAGCCGCTGCAGGTGTTCGAAGATCTCCATCCTCAGATCGCGCATGACCCGCTGGCCGAGAAGACTGGTCAGCCAGGTCTGGCCGTATGACGTCACGAATTCGGTCAGCAGTGCTAGCAACAGTAGAGCCGTACAGACGACTACTACGTGCATATCGCGCGCGGGTACGGCGACATCGATGACCCGTCTGGTGAGCAACGGCCCGACGACCTGAACTCCGCCTTCGATGCAGAGGAGGATGAATGCTCCGTACATCAAGCCGCGATAAGGGCGGGTGTAGACAAGCAGACGACCCATCAGCTTGCGATCGTATGCCTTGCCCAAGACGTCGTCTTCGTGGGCCTGAGTTGCGGGGGCAGTCATTCAGCCGTATCCTAGCCGGGTTCCACGTGCGACGCCACGGCAATCGCGTCACCTATGGTACGCAGGTTGCACCTTTGCCCGGCCACGATGTTCCATCCTGTCGGCTGACGTTAAACCCATACTGGAGGGAAGATGGGAATTCTCGCATGGATCGTTCTTGGTCTGATCGCGGGCGCGATCGCCAAGGCTATCATGCCGGGTAATGACCCCGGCGGCATCATCGTTACCATGATCATCGGCATCGTTGGTGCGTTCATCGGCGGCTTCCTCGGGAACATGATTACGGGTTCCGGGCTCAACGGATTTACTCTGTGGAGCATCGTGCTGGCGGTACTTGGCGCCCTCATCCTGCTCTGGATCTATCGCATGGCCACGCGGGGCCGTGGTGCTCCGCGCGTTCCGTAAAACGCAACTCGCTTCGCGCAGGTAAAGGGTTTGCCGCTCTGGCTTTATTGGATTCTTCTCGGGCTCGTCGCCGGGAGTCTGGCCAAGTTTCTGGTGCCAGGGCGGGACCCTTCGGGTTGCATCATCACCATCCTCCTCGGAATCGTCGGCGCGTTCATTGGCGGCTGGCTGGGAACGCGATTCTTCGGCTGGGGAACTGTCGCTGCCGGACATTTTGACTTCCGCTCAATCGGCATCGCCACTGTTGGCGCCATAGTCCTTCTCCTCCTCGGCAGGCTCGTCAGGCGGTTGTAGTCGAGCTACCGAATTGCGACGGCAATTCGGCAAATCTTCGGGGCCGCGCTTAGATTTGGGATGTGAAAGACAGTATCGTCATCCGCGGCGCCCGACAGCACAACCTCAAAGGGTTCGACCTGGAGATCCCGAGGCGAACCGTCACTGTCGTGACCGGTCCGTCGGGATCGGGAAAGTCGTCGCTTGCGTTCGATACGATCTATGCCGAAGGTCAGCGCCGCTACGTCGAGTCGCTTTCCTCTTACGCGCGGCAATTCCTGGAACGGATGGAAAAGCCCGACGTCGACTCCATCGAAGGATTGTCGCC
>DASWGL010000167.1:0-6464 GCA_036393735.1 Gemmatimonadaceae bacterium
GTCATGCTGTTCTGGGCGGGAACGCCGTGGCCGCTCCTCGTGCTTCTCGCGAGTCCGGTCATCAGTCTCGTACTGAGCTTCAGTACCACACTGTGGGGCGCGTGGTTTTTCGTTCTGTTGGCGCTCGTCCTCCGCTATCGACCGTATCTCGTCGAGGGGATCTCGCTGCTCGTGATCAACATCGTCGTCGGAGTGTTCGCGCCGGTGGTGTGGGAAAGACTCGCGCCCTACCAGCGAAACCGACTGCTCGTATTTCTCGATCCTTCCGTCGATCCGCGCAACGCAGGCTACCACGTCATTCAATCGAAAGTCGCGATCGGCTCGGGCGGGCTGTTCGGAAGCGGATTCCTGGCGGGCCCGCAGAAGCGCCTCGCGTTTCTTCCCGAGCAGCACACCGATTTCATCTTCGCGGTGGTGGGGGAAGAGCTCGGCTTCATTGGCGTGACCGTCGCCCTCGCGCTCTTCCTGATGCTCTTTCTCCGCATCACCAACATTGCCGAACGCGCGAACGAGTCCTACAGTTCATTGGTAGCCTTCGGACTGATGGGATGCTGGCTCGTACACATCGTCGTCAACGTAGGAATGACTCTCAACCTGATGCCGATAACGGGCATTCCGCTCCCGTTCTTCAGCTACGGCGGGTCGTTCATGCTGGCGAGCTGGCTGGCAATAGGGATACTGATGCGGATCTCCTACGAGGGGCGCGGAGTTCCGCGCGCGGCGATATGACGGGCATAGCCGCCGAGCACTACCGGCTGCTCGTTATCGAGGACGAGGTGGACATCAGGCGCGCCGTGAGCGCCGCGCTTCGCGACCAGCATCCGGCCATCATCGAAGCTTCCACTGGGACCGCCGGCATCGACGCCGTCGACAGCTCCCATCCAGACCTGATCATTCTCGATCTCGGCCTTCCCGACATCGATGGCCTCGCGGTGTGCACGAGCATCAGAGCTGCGACCGCGGCGCCGATCATAGTGCTGACCGCGCGTCACGGTGAATTGGACACGGTCGCGCTTCTCAACGCCGGAGCGGACGACTACATCACAAAGCCTTTCTCGACGCAGGAGCTGGCCGCCCGCGTCTCGGTGCACCTGCGCCGTTCGCGGACACCGCGCTCGCATTACGGCGTGATAATGGCCGATGGATTATCGATCGACCTCCATCGCCGCCAGGCATCGCGCGAACACGGCATGATACGTCTCACGCCAATCGAATGGGACCTGCTGGCCGTGCTCGTTTCAGATCCGGGCCGGGTGTTCACGCATCAACAGCTGTTCGCGGCGGTCTGGAAGCGCTCGTTCGGCGACGCTCGGCTGTACCTGCGCGTTCACATCACCAACCTGCGCCGAAAGATCGAGCGGAATCCCGCCGATCCGCGGCTCGTCATCACCGAACCGGGTGTAGGGTATCGCTTCATTCTGACGCCGTGACGCCGAAGACGGTCAGATACATCGATTGGGCCCTCTGGCTCGGGCTTCTCGTCCTGTCGACGCTCATCATGCGTGTCGCGAGGCCGAACATAGGCGAGGCGCACGCCGCGTTCGTGTACATCCTCATCGTCCTCGGCGCCACCGCGGGCGGCGAGCGATGGCTCGGGATCTTCGTCGCCATCCTCGGCTTCCTCGCGATCAATTATTTCTTCCAGCCGCCGTTCGATTCGCTCACCGTTGATCAGCCGCTCGACTATCTGGCGTTAGTCTCGTTCTTGTCGACGGCGCTCGTAGCGAATCACCTGCTGGCCCGGGCGCGCGCCGAAGCCGAGACAGCGCGCAAGCACGCTGAGGAGATCCAGGCGCTGTCAGCTGAGGTGCGCCATGCCGAAGCGCTTAGGGAAGCAAGTCGTCTCAAGGACATCCTGCTCGCGTCGGTGTCGCACGATTTGCGGACACCGCTCACGGCCATTCGCGCGCTCGCTCAGGACATTGCTGCCGATGGCTCCCGCGCTCACGGCCACGCCGGGATCATCGTCAGTCAGGCGGACAGGCTCGGCAAGATGGTGGCGGACGTGCTCGATCTCTCGCGCCTCAAGGCTGGCGCGTTCACGATGAACGCGGAGGTCAACACGGCCGAGGATCTGCTCGGCGCGACGATACGGCAATTCTCGGGGGTGCCCGAGGCGAAACGCATCGAGACGGTCATCGATTATTCCCAGCCCGCCCTGCTTGGCACTTTCGACTTCGTGCAATCGCTCCGCGTGATGACGAATCTCGTGGACAACGCGCTGCGCTGCTCGCGCGATACGCCCGTCACGATCACGGTAGCGCAATCGAACGGCGCGCTCAGCTTTCAGGTCGCGGATCGCGGGCCCGGCATTCCGGTATCCGAGCGCGAGCGGATATTCGAGTCCTTTTATCGGCCCAATGGCGCGGCGGCGGATGCGGGGGCGGCGGGGCTCGGGCTCTCCATCGCGCGTCAGCTGGCGGAGGCGCAGGGTGGAAGCGTCCGTTACGCCGACAGGGTTGGCGGGGGAAGTTTATTTACGTTTGAGATTCCGTCTGCTAAGCTCGATCCGCCCACTTAGCGTCTGTTGACTGCAACTGCGTTTTGGTAGTCGAGGTCCCCTGAGTTGCCCATTCTGACTATCGTCGCGGCCCTTGTCAGCATTGCCCTAGCAGGGTTCGCCTATCTCACGGCGAGCGTGAACGCGGAGGCGGACGGCGACGATGCGATCGTTTCCGTGCCGCCGGTTGAGGAGGACGCGGATGGGTTCATGCGCGCGCTCGCGGGCGCTGCCAGCCAGCACGTCCTGCACGGCAACAAGATGACTATCCTGCAGAACGGAGTCGAGATATTTCCGGCTATGCTTGAGGCGATGGCGGCTGCCCGCGATACAATCCACTTCTCGACCTTCGTCTACGAGTCCGGGCGCGTGCCACAGCGCTTTGCCGATGCTCTGTCCTCCGCGGCGCGGCGCGGGGTCAAGGTGCGCGCCGTGCTCGACCGGAGGGGCAGCAAGACAATTCCACCGGCCCTCATCACGGAGATGCGCGAAGCCGGATGTAAGGTCCACTGGTTTCGGCCGATCCAGTGGTTCACCTGGGCGAAGTACAACCATCGAACCCACCGGAAGCTCTTGATCATCGATGGCAAGCTGGCGTTCACGGGGGGAGTCGGCATCGCCGACGAGTGGGACGGAGGCGGAGATTCCCCCGCGCACTGGCGCGACACGCACGTCCGCATCGTCGGGCCGGCGGTCGCCGCGGTTCAGGCTGCATTCGTTGATAACTGGAACGAAGCGACGGGGGAACTTCCGATCGCCGCGAAGCACTTCCCACTACTGGCTCCAGTCGGCACCGTTGGAATCTGCGCCATTCAGAGCAACCCGACCAACACGACGAGTACCGCCCGGCGATCGATGGCGGCGTTGATCGCAGGATCGAGGCGGCGGCTGTGGATTACCAACGCGTACTTCGTCCCGACGCGTCCATTCATCGAGGCCCTTTGCAAGGCGAAGGCTCGCGGCGTGGACGTGAAGATCCTCGTGCCGGGTGAGTATCACGATCAGCCGGCGGTGCGTCGCGCCAGCCGCCACACGTGGCCCGCGCTTCTCCGTGGAAATGCCGAACTATACGAGTTCCAGCCGACGATGATTCACGGCAAGATCGTGCTGGTGGATGGCAGTGTGACGTCGATCGGCTCCATCAACTTCGACCCGCGCTCCTTTGCGCTCAACGCTGAGTTCGGAGTGGTTGCACTCGATCAGACAATCACGGCGCAACTCGAGGAGGCGTTTCTCACCGACCTCGGGCGCTCGCGTCGAGTGACCGAGGAGGAGCTGCGGCGATTCTCAGTCTGGCAGAGACTACAGGATACGGTCTGTTACTGGATCCGGGCGCAGCTTTAACGGCAACGCTTCTTCCTTCTACTCGGGTTATCTAGTGTGTCCCCGTCGGCTCGACGACTATCACCATGAATGTCCCGGGAACCATCGGCGGGCGGCCCCGCGGCCTCGCACCCGCGGAAACCGAGTCAATCCGTGGTGCACCAAATTTGGCGGAAACGACGTAGATGCGATGCGTTGCTGGATCGAGCCCCATGTTCCGTCCGTACTGGGCGGTCTGGACGTTCTCGACGACGTGATACTTGTCGGGCGAGTCCTGATGAATCACTGTGAGCGTTCCGTCCGCGTTTGACGCGTAAGCATCTCGTAGAACTGGATCGTAGCCTGCCCCATCGACACCACTTCCGATCGGCACCGTCGCGACGACGTTGCCGTTCTTGTAATCCGAAATAGCCATCACGCCGCTCCGGCAGCCGCTGAACAATCTCAGGCGTCGCGTGTCGATCGCCATCGAGACCGGATTCTTGCACGGGGCGGTAGACCACCGGCGCGTGACAGTCAGCGTTTTGGTGTCTATCTCGGCGACCTGGCTGCTGTCGACGAGATTCACGTAGACCTTGCCGTTTCCAGCAGATTGTCCGTACTCGGGCTTTCCACCCAGCGGAATGTTGGTGACGGGCGTTCCCTTGCGCGGATCGACGACGGTTGACGAGTTCGCGTCGCCGTTGAACGAGAAGACACGCTTCGATGCGGGATCGTAGATAATCGCGTCCGCGTCCTCAGCCGCTGGAATCCTGGCGAGGGTCTTGTAGCTCTTCAGATCGAACATGACGATGGAGCTGTCGTTGCCCGAAGTCGCGAAACCATGCCCGGTGCCCGTTGCCAGCGCGGTCCCGTGCGCTCCGTTGATCCCCGTGACTGAAGCGATCAGGCGTCCGTTGTTCATGTCGACAACCATTACCCTGTTCTGCCTGCCGATGAACAGCCGGTGATTCGGCGCGTCGGGGATCACGTAGTCCCAGCCGCCCTCGCCGCCGACGTTGTAGGTGTGGGTGATTTCATATGATTGCGCGGCCAGCGAAGGCGCCGCGACGAGTGACAGCAGCAGAATCGATCGACGCATCTCATTCCCCTATGAAAAGTCCGAAGTTGTGTTCGATTGTCCGCAATAACGTATCGAGCTTGAGCCACTCCACGTAACGGCCTCAGCACGCTTGTTGCTTCTCTGTTGCATTACGCCAGACCGAGCGCGCGAGCAGGCGACGAACAATATCGTAGCGCACGAAAACGCGAGCATGGGTGTCATGCTCCTGACAGGTGAGCCTATTTTCCAATTCGAACTAGTGGCCGCAGAGACTGAAGTGAAAGCAGGCATCATGAGCCCGACCAGCACTACCGCCGCGATCGTAGTCGCGCTGATAATGTCTACGGGGTGCAAAAGCAGAGACGGCTTGACCGGGACGCCCGTGGCAGCAGCGGCGTATCGTACCGGAAACGGAGCGGTCAACATTTACGCCGAGGCGGGCGCGAACGAGCTTGCGCCGGCTGCCGCGAAGGCGCTGCCGATGGTTTATGTCCCCAACTCGCGCGGTGGCACAGTTACCGAGATCGATCCGCGCACGTATCAAGTCGTTCGCACGTTTCCGACTGGCAGGGTCCCGCAGCACGTCGTCCCGTCGTACGATCTTTCAACACTGTGGGTGGCGAACAATTCGTCCAACAGTCTTACTCCGATCGATCCGCTTACCGGACAGGAGGGAAAAAGCGTAATCGTTGACGATCCCTACAACATGTACTTCACTCCCGACGGCAAGTACGCGATGGTTATCGCCGAGGCGCGTCGACGGATCGATTTCCGCGATCCGCACGATATGAAGCTGGTGCAGTCGCTGCGTGTCGCGTGCAAGGGCCTCGATCACGTCGAATTCACCGCGGACGACCGGTACGCGATCGCGACGTGCGAGTTCTCGGGTCAGCTGGTGAAGATCGATCTCGCGACCCGGCAGGTGGCCGGATATCTCACGCTCGATCCCGACAAATGGAACAACTACATCCCGCGCCAGATCTCCAGATTCTGGAACCGTCGGAAAAGGAACAATGCCACCATGGCTGCTCTCATGAGTGTGCCGTCGATGCCGCAGGATATAAGGTCATCCGCGGACGGGACCAAATTCTACGTCGCGGACATGAAGGAGGACGGAGTCTTCGTCGTCGATCCGCAGAAACTGGAGCGGATCGGATTCATCAAGACGGGAGTTGGCGCACACGGAATTTATCCAAGCAGGGACGGCAAGGACCTCTACGTGACGAACCGTGGCTGGAATACGATCGCAGGCGGCCGTCACGGGCCCGGCTCGATCAGCGTTCTCGATCCTGAGACGGACAAGGTCGTAGCGACCTGGCCAATTCCCGGCGGCGGGAGTCCCGACATGGGTAACGTCACGGCGGATGGAAAGGAGCTCTGGGTTTCGGGGCGCTACGACGACGAGGTGTACGTGTTCGAGACTTCGACGGGAAAGCTGACGCACCGGATTCCGGTGGGACGCGAGCCACACGGTCTATCAGTGTGGCCGCAGCCGGGTCGGTACTCTCTGGGACATACCGGCAACATGAGGTAAAACAAATGCTCGCTGCCAGCTGTGAGCTGCCGACACTTCCAGACGCTTCCCGCTTCCCGCTTCCC
>DASWGL010000168.1:0-8596 GCA_036393735.1 Gemmatimonadaceae bacterium
CTGTAAGAAGGTTTTGCTCCTTGAATCCCATCTCGAGCGCGAACTTCTTCGCCCCCGCTCCGACGAGCATGATGTGATCGGTGTAATCCATCACCGCTTTCGCGACGAGCGAGGGCGTCGCAATATCCTCGAGCGCCGCTACGGCTCCCGCTCGCTTCGTGGGCCCGTGCATGCACGAGGCATCGAGCTGCACCACCCCCTCCTCGTTCGGGAGGCCGCCGAGTCCGACGTACTGGTCTTCCGGATCGAGCTCCTCAATGTTGACGCCGGCGATGATCGCGTCGAGGGTGTCGGCGTTCTGCCGCGTGATCATGTCGTACGCGCGCGCCACTCCACGAATGCCGCTCGCGCTCGCAACCACCACCGGACGCGTCGCCGCCAGAGCCGATCCGTTATGTGTAGAAGCGCGCAGGATTTCGGCGCGAGCTGTACGATCGAGCGTTAGTGACGCGGCGGCTGCCGCTCCGGCCCCAATGAATGTTCGCCTGGAAATCGACACTGTCATTGCTCCTTGTAGATCTTCACCGTGATCTTGCCGCCGCTCGTCACCCTTACTTCAATAAGGTATTCGGCCAGTATAGCTTCCCGCTACACATGAAGTCTCCGCTTCCATTCAGGCTGAAAAAGCTTCGCCTCGAAGCGGCCGATGTTCCTCGCATCGACCTATCCGGGCCCATTCGCCGCGAGCGCGACTTGCTCGGCGAGCGCGACATTCCGGTCGACGCACTGTACGGAATTCAGACTCTGCGTGCGATGGAGAACTTCTGCATCAGTGGCATCGAGCTGCGCGAGTTTCCCACGCTCGTCGCCGCGCTCGCAACCGTGAAGGAGGCAGCCGCGCGCGCCAACTTCGATCTGAAGCTCCTCAACCGCGACATAGTCGACGCAATCTCACAGGCGGCGAGCGAGATCAGGGAAGGGCTGCACCACGAGCACTTCCGCGTCGACATGATCCAAGGAGGCGCCGGAACTTCGTCGAACATGAACGCGAACGAAGTGATGGCCAATCGCGCCCTCGAGATCCTGGGCAAGCAGCGCGGCCAGTAACGACATAGTTCACCCGAACAACCATCTGAATCTCAGCCAGTCGACGAACGATGTTTATCCGACGGCGGTGAAGCTCGCGCTTCACACCAGCATCGGCGATTTACAATTGGCGATGATCTCCCTTGCCGCGGCGTTCCTGCACAAGGGCGAGGAGTTCGGCTCCTTCATCAAGATGGGACGCACGCAGCTCCAGGACGCCGTCCCGATGACACTTGGTCAGGAGTTCAACGCCTTCGCGCATACGATACTCGAGGATGTCGATCGCCTTGGCGAAGCGCAGGCGTTGATTCGCGAGATCAACATGGGCGCGACGGCGATTGGCACCGGCATCAAGCTCCGCCCGAGTACGCCGAGAGCGTGCGCCGGCAACTGGAGCACATCACGGGACTACCGCTCATCACGGCACCCGACCTCGTCGAAGCTACGGCCGACACCGGCGCGTTCGTCCAGCTCTCCGGAGTTCTCAAGCGCTGCGCGGTGAAGCTCTCCAAGATCTGCAACGATCTGCGGTTGCTCAGCTCGGGGCCGCGCGCGGGGCTGGGCGAGATCAATCTTCCACCGATGCAGCCGGGCTCGTCGATAATGCCGGGAAAAGTCAATCCGGTAATTCCCGAGATGGTGAATCAGGTCTGCTTCGACATCATCGGCGGCGATGTGACGGTGACGATGGCGGCCGAAGCGGGGCAGCTTCAGCTGAACGTGTTCGAGCCCATCATCGCGTTCAGGCTGCTCAGCGGAATGACCAACCTCGAGCGAGCCTGCAAGATTCTTCAGAACCGCTGCATCGAGGGAATTACCGCGAACTCCGAGCGAATGCGGAGCTTCGTCGAACAGTCGGTCGGCGTGATTACCGCTCTCGTTCCGCTGCTCGGCTATGAGACGACTAGCGAGATCGCGAGGGAGGCGCTCGTGACGGGGCGAGGCGCTACGATCTCGTTTGCGAGCGCGGCCTGATGACGCGCGACCAGCTCGACCGTCTGCTTAATCCCGAGTCGATGACGGCGCCAAGGGCAACTCCCGCAACGAACCGTTGAGCGTTAGTTTGTACGTGCTTTACCCCGCGAATCACGGTTGGCTGGCAAATCCGTCGCCCTGAACAATCGCGATTGAATGGTACGTGCTTCATCCTGAAAATCCGTAAGCATTTCACGCAGCGAAAGTGAGACGCTTCCCACTCGACGAGAACAGGATTTCTTTCGCATGAAAGGTTCTGACCGCCTCCGGCGGCTTGCATCCTATGCCTTTGTCGCGGCGCTTGTCGTCGCGGCCGTCTCCTGTAACGAAGCGCATCCCAACACCACGCTCGTCCCACATTCAGATCTCGGACGCGAGATCGATTTCCTCTGGGACCGCCTGCTGCTTCTCGGCACGATCGTCTTCATCCTCGTCGAGGGAGTTCTCGTCTACGTCGTATTCAGGTATCGACGGAGAGAGAACCAGGGTACGCCTCCGCAGACCCACGGCAGCACCAAGCTCGAGATCGCGTGGACGCTGATCCCCGCGGTAATTCTGGTGTTCATCGCTGTTCCAACGGTCAGAACGATCTTCATCACCCAGGCGCAGGCTGCGCCCGGCTCACTGAGCATCGAAGTGACGGGCCACCAGTGGTGGTGGGAGTTCAAGTATCCCGAGTACGGAGTGACGACCGCGAACGAGATCTATCTCCCGGTCGGACGTACGGTGAATTTCAGGTTGCGCTCGGCCGATGTGATTCACTCGTTCTGGACGCCCCAGCTCGGCGGAAAGCGCGACGTAGTGACGAATCGCACGAATTACATGTGGTACACACCGGATACCTCGACCTCCAGCAACGTGTGGAACGGATTCTGTGTGGAGTACTGCGGCGCGTCGCATGCGAACATGCGCTTCAGGGTATTCACGGTGAGCCAGCAACAGTTCGATTCGTGGGTGGCGGGACAGAAGCTGCCAGCGAGATTTGGCGCCGTCGGACCTGTCGCACCTCCCGGTGGCCCGATTCCGCCGCCGCTCGAAGCGCCGGCAGTTACGACGCCTCCGGGAGCACGCCTGGGAGCTGCTCAATCATCGGTAGCAGCGGTGGCCACTGGCACAGTGCAGACAGGTTACATTTTTCCGCGCGACAAAATTCCGGACTACGCAGTTCCGCATACGCCGATTCCACCGGATCTCAAATTCACCGCGGGCCTCACTGGAAACGCGGCGCGTGGCAAACAGGTCTTTTCCAGCTCGGCCTGCATCGGATGCCATTCGATCGCCGGAAACCCCGCGGCGATGGGCGTGACCGGTCCGAATCTCACGCACGTCGGATCCCGCAGCACCATTGCCGCCGGTCGCTTCCCGAACGCCGCTGCGTATCTGGCGCTCTGGATCAAGAACGCGCGCAAGATGAAGCCGGAGGTCATCATGCCGACGCTCGGCCTCGATGAATACGATCCTGTTCTCAAAGCGAAAGTCACAGCAGCAAGCGGCGGCCTGACGGATCAGCAGATCGCCGACATCGTCGCTTACTTAACTGCACTGAAGTAACCGGAGACAAGACTTGGCAACGACTGCGATTTCGGCCCCGGCGTACGGCGGCGAATACTCGGGTGAGCACACAGGCCTGTGGAGCTGGCTCAGCACCGTAGACCACAAGCGCATCGGCATTCTGTACCTCTACACGG
Organism: Gemmatimonadaceae bacterium; assembly: GCA_036393735.1. GTDB lineage: Bacteria > Gemmatimonadota > Gemmatimonadetes > Gemmatimonadales > Gemmatimonadaceae > UBA4720. The sequence continues at coordinate 3,690 of DASWGL010000168.1, forward strand.
CGCTCTTTTTCTTCATGTTCGGCGGGGTAGAGGCGGTCATCATCCGCGCGCAGCTCGGCGCGCCGAATCAGCATCTCGTGTCGGCCGAGTTCTACAACCAGCTCTTCACGATGCACGGGACGACCATGATCTTCCTCGCGATCATGCCGCTCTCCTCCGCGTTCTTCAATTTCCTGATTCCGCTCCAGATCGGCGCGCGTGACGTCGCCTTCCCGCGGCTCAACGCCTTCAGCTACTGGGTCTACCTGTTCGCCGGAATCTTCATCACGGTTCCGATTTTCTTTGCCGTCGCGCCGAATGCCGGCTGGTTCGGCTATGCGCCGCTCACGACGAAGCCTTACTCGCCGGGGCTCAACATCGACTTCTGGGTGATTGGCCTCCAGATCCTCGGCGTCTCGTCGCTCGCCGCGGCGTTCAACTTCCTGACGACGATCATCAACCTTCGCGCGCCCGGCATGACGCTCATGCGCATGCCGATGTTCACCTGGATGGCGTTCATCGTTCAGGTGCTCCTCGTCCTTGCCTTTCCCGTCATCACGATCGCACTGGTATTCCTGCTGTTCGACCGGTCCTTCGGAACGAATTTCTACAACACCGTCAGCGCTGGGGCCGATCCACTCCTCTGGCAGCATCTGTTCTGGATCTTCGGGCACCCGGAGGTCTACATCCTGGTTCTTCCGGCATTCGGCCTCGTTTCCGAAGTGCTGCCCACCTACTCGAAGAAGCCGTTGTTCGGTTACCCGGTCATGGTGTACTCCGGCATCCTCATCGCCGTGCTCGGCTTCGGCGTCTGGGCGCACCACATGTTCGCGGTGGGAATGGGCCCGATCGCCGATACGTTCTTCGGCCTGACCACGATGCTCATCGCGATCCCGACCGGAGTGAAAATCTTCAACTGGATCGCGACGATGGCGCAGGGCGCCATCCGGTACACGACCGCCATGCTCTTCGGGATCTCACTCGTCGCCCTTTTCACCATCGGTGGAATCTCGGGAATCATGCATTCGTCTCCCCCTGCTGACTTGCAGCAGACGGATACTTATTTCATCGTAGCGCATTTCCACTACGTGCTGTTCGGCGGCTCGATCATGGGCATCTTCGCTGGCATCTATCACTACTTTCCGAAGGTCATGGGCCGCCTGATGGACGAGAAGCTGGGCAAGATTCATTTCTGGCTCACCTTCATCGCCATGAACCTGACGTTCTTCCCGATGCACTTTTCGGGAATGCTCGGCATGCCGCGCCGCATCTACACCTATGACGCCGGTCAGGGCTGGGATCTCTACAACGCGATGTCCTCCGCGGGGGCGATGATCTTCCCCATCGCGATGGCTATCTTCATCTACAATTTCTTCGTCAGCAGAAAGCGTGGCGAGATCGCCGGCTCGAATCCCTGGGGCGCCGGAACGCTGGAGTGGACGATTCCGAGCCCTCCCCCCGAGTACAACTTCGCGAAGATCCCCACCGTGACCAGCAGGTATCCGATCTGGGAAGGAAAGGAAGTCGATCACGCGGATGCGCGCATCAACGCGCAGGAAGGCAAGACGCCGGCTGATCTCGGGATCGTGATGCCGTACAACACCATCAAGCCGCTTTTCGTCGCGCTCGGACTGGTGATCATGTTCTGCGGTCTGATCACAACGCGCGCGCTAATCGGCGTCGGCGCGGCATTAATGATTTTTTCGCTCTACAGCTGGCTCCTGAGCCCGCTCGAGCCGGAGCACCACTAAATGAGCGCATCCGTAACACACACGAGCGCGGCCGCGCCGCACCACTACACGACGCTGGGTCTCGACAGCCGGAAGATTGCGATCTGGGCCTTCATCGGCTCGGAGTGCATGCTCTTCACCTCGTTGATATCGACGTACCTGATCTACAAGGGACGGAGCGTAGTCGGCCCGTTCCCGCATGAGACGTGGACGGATCCGACCACTGGCCACGTCCTCAAGCCGATTCTCAACATTCCCGTCACTTCAGCGTCGACGTTCGTTCTTCTCATGTCGTCGCTGTTCATGGTGCTGGCGCTGGCGGCAGTCCAGAACAAGGAAAAGCCAAAGCACACCCGCGGTGACCGGATTCTCGGCAACTCCAAGCTGTGGCTTTGGATGACGGCCACGGCCGGCACGACGTTCCTCGGATTCCAGGCGTTCGAGTTCACGTCGTTCGTGCACGAAGGACTTTCCATTCGAACGAACCTGTTCGGCTCTTCCTTCTTCACGCTCACCGGCTTCCACGGCGCGCACGTGACGGCGGGCGTGCTGTGGCTCGTAACACTGCTCGCGATAGACTACCGCCGGGGCCTGGGCTCCCGCGATTCACTGCTCGTCGACATCGCCGCCCTGTACTGGCACTTCGTCGATGTCATCTGGATCGTGATCTTCACTCTCGTTTATCTCATCAAGTAACCGGCAGGAATGATGGACACTCACCCCAGCATGACCAATCTTCCGGATTCGGCCGAAGCAGGCGCGCACGCCCCGCACGCGGAAGAGGAACACGCGCATCCGACCTGGTCCACCTACTGGAAGGTCGCTCTCATTCTCACGCTGATCACGGTCGGTGAGGTCTGGGCCTACTATATCCCGTCCTTCGTCGCGGGACGGGGATTCATCCCCACGCTACTGACCTTGTCCGCGCTCAAGTTCACGATCGTCGTGATGTTCTACATGCATCTCAAGTACGACGCCAGGATTTTCCGGGTACTCTTCACCGGCCCGCTGCTGATCGCCTCCCTGACGCTGCTGGCTTTGATGTTCCTCTTCGGACATCTCTACATCAAAGTCATGTAGCATGTTGTTCCTGGCGCTGCTGCATCCCATCGCCAATCTCAGCTGGTGGCGATGGTCGATTCACCCGAGTACCGTCATCGGCATCGCGGCGCTCGCTGCGATCTATGTCTGGGCAGGGAAAGCGTTGCACCAGCGAACAAGTGTCGCCGAGCGAAGCTTCTTCTTCTCCGGCCTGCTCCTGATGTTCGCGTCGCTCAACGGGCCGATACACGATCTAAGCGACGACTATCTCTTCAGCGCGCATATGGTGCAGCACCTCCTGCTCACGCTGGCCGTGCCGCCGTTGCTGCTTGCCGGAGTGCCGGGATGGATGCTGCGGCCTGTGTTGTCGCGGCCGCAAATTGCGCCGATCGCGCGCTTCTTGACCCGGGCGCCCATCTGCTTCGTCGTCTTCACCCTCGTGATAGCAGTCTGGCATCTGCCGCCGTTCTACAACGCGGCGATGGCGAATCACAATCTGCACATCCTCGAGCATTTGATGTTCATGGGCGCCGCCGTGCTGATGTGGTGGCCGCTCATGAGCCAGCTGCCGGAATTTCCGCGGCTGGCCTATCCCGGGCAGATGCTCTACAGCTTCCTGCTGAGCATTCCGATGTCGATCGTCGCCGTCTACATCGCAATGGCTGACCACGTGCTCTATCCCGCATATAGCGGGGCGCCACGGGTGCTGCCGCTTTCTCCTCTCGAGGATCAGCTCCTCGGCGCGCTCATCATGTGGATCCCGGGCGGGATCATCTTCATCATCATCATGACCGTGGTGTTCTTCAAATGGAACGCCCGCGGCGAAGACTCGACCGCGGGCGCTCAGGTGGACTGGAAGGCGTCGACGGCCTAGTCGTCGTCGGTTCCTTCGAGCGCCCGCTTCAGTTGATGATCCAGTTTGGGGTGTTTGCGCCACAAATAGCCGAGCATCAGCACCGCGGCCACGAGATTGGCGACGAAGATCTGTACCCAAGCGATCTGGCCGAGCGAGGATTGCGCGAACGCCGCCGCGATCATGTAGAACCCCAGCGTCATGATCACGATCGCGACCAGCAGACCGGCCAGTATTCCCGGCGTACGCTCCGCCTGGTGCACGATCACCGTGAGAACGATTCCCACTATGAAGAACGCCGCGTAGTGGAAGATGGTGTAGCCGAGCACCTGCGTGAACGCGGTGTCGCCCATCATGTTTTTGCCCAGCACGCTGACGACGCCCTTGCCGAGGAATATCGGAGTGTAGAACGGACGTCCCCCAATGGTATCGACGATGAGGAACCACGCTGCAATCGCAGTCGCGCCGATGAACCCGGTGATCACGCCTTCACGCAGAAAATTATGCGGCCGCTCGGCCATCGGTGTCCTCTGCTGCAATGGGTTCAGTTGTCGTTCGGAAAAAATACGCAAACGCAGGGTATATTCCAAGCGAACGGCACGCTCTCGTCGTAGAGTGCGTGTGTCGGAGTCTGGCACCCTTCTCGCCAAGAGATGGCGGTTCGGTCCGCTTCTCCGAAATCGATTTTTCAAACGCTCAACGGCTGAAGATGTTCTCTCGCAAAATTCGAATCGCAATCCTGGTAGCGCTCACTGCCTGCGCCGCCGCTCCCACCATTCTCGAATCACAGACTCAACAAAGAAGCACGACCAGACGCCGGGTGCGGAGACCTCGCCGTAACAGGCCGCCCGTCGTGCCCGTCGTTCGCTACACCACCCCGCGCAGCTCTGCCGACCTGGCCGCGGCGCTTGGCGGACTCACCGGACGCACCCGCAGCGGAATGTGGGGCGCCATGGTGGTGTCGCTCACTCAGGGGGACACGCTGTACGCGTACAACGCGGGTGAGCAGATGCTGCCCGCATCGACGATGAAGCTGTTGACGAGCGCGATCGCGTTCGAGCGCTTTGGTCCGAACTACCAGTTCAGCACTGACGCGCTGCGTGACGCACCGGTCGGTCCCGATGGAACGTTGACCGGGAATCTGTACCTCCGGGGCGATGGCGACCCCGCTCTTTCCGGAAAGTTTCTGCCGGGCGGCCCGTCGGCGCCGATGAATCGTCTTGCTGATCTAGTCGCGTCAGAAGGAATCCGGCACATCACCGGTAGCGTCATCGGCGACGCGTCGGGCTTCGACGACCAGAAGG
>DASWGL010000169.1:0-2524 GCA_036393735.1 Gemmatimonadaceae bacterium
CTGCGCTCGCGATTGCGTTCCTCGGCAGCGGTCGTTTCGCGCTCTCGAAAGGCCGAGGACGCTGGGACTAAGCGAACTGGCGGGGCATTTTGGACGATTTTCGAACCGCCCTGCTTGCTGCCTGAATCAGTGCGACGATCACAGCTCGGTCCGATCGGTCCGGCCCGCTACCAGAAGTTTGTTGGGTCACCGCTCCGGTTGTCGACGACCGAGACATAAGCGAATGATCGGCCGGGCCCGTTGGCCGTATCTTGCGGGTTGATCGTCATTCCGAAAATGCCAAAGGGCGTGTCCGGCTGAAGCAGTGATGGGAAGCTGATCTGTCTGCTCTCGTGCGGTGCGAGAGGGAAACTCGTCGCGGCAACGTTCTTGCCTCCGGCGTCGTAGATTGTGATGTTGTTGATGACGGCGTACTCGAGTGCATTGTAGAAGCCGACGTTCGCGCGAAAATCGTTATCCCACCTGATTCCGGCGAAGTGTTGTACAGGAAACCCGGCGCCGGTGTAGAAGGGCAGCATTTCTCCATACGTACCGCCATCCGATCGCGTCGTGTACGTTCTCGTGAATCCCGCCATCCAGCTCGCGCCGTTAATGACGAGCGCGCCCGTTTCTTTTGATCGGAACGCGGTGACGATGTCGGGGTAGATGCTGGTCCAGAAAGGATCATCAGCGTTCGCTTCGGTACTCCATCCGGTAACGCCTGGTATTCGTGTGGTGGTGCTTGGTGTGCGATCAGCCGGCTCGAAGGTGGCAGTCAGTCCGGCGTCAGCCTCAAGTCGCGTCGTCGCGAAGGCACCATACACATCTGATTGCCAGGAGGTGCCGTTTGCTCCTGCTGTTTTTGCGACCGCTGGTACGACGATGTGCGCGTCGGTAGCACTGAGTGCGAGTAGCGAATACGGGACAAACGTCGCATCGCCTGTCTTGTTGTCGATCATCGACAACCAGATGGGCGCGGGCTGGCTCGCGGTGATCCACAGTCGCGGTGGACGTTGACTGGCGAACTCCGGCGGGAACAGCGATTCCAGATTCGTCGTACCGACGCTGTGCGGAAGTACGGCAAGCGATGCCTCGACCGGGCTGCCACCGTCGCCCGCGCTGATTGCGGCGTAACGGATATTGACGTTAATCGTCTCGTCGGTGTCGTTGACCACACCCATGTTGTGGCGAAACTGGTGTTCCTCCCGCTTGTCCAGGATGAAACCGGCTTGCGAGGCGCTCGTGTCGATGGCTGTTTCGAAGACCGTGGAATGGTTCGAGTAACCCAAGAGCGATGGCACCGCCGGTACTGCCTGCCCGTATGACCCGTTCTCAGCCGGTGTCCACGTGCGCGCGGCGGCAACGAGGTCTTCGCCCCAATGCGGGGCGGAGGTGACGACGAGTGCGTCTGTCGTGACGCCGTCACCGCCTTCGTCCGTGCTGCCACCCCCGAGCATACCAAGCACGTCCGGGAGCGCGACGGACGCGTGCGGCGCCACGTCGATTGTCATGGTTCTCGATGGTCGCGCGACGCGTCGCAGGACGACATGCGTTGGTTCGCTCGACGGGTTGAACAGCCACACGTCGGACCGCCACCGGGTGTTGTTTAGACCGTTCGCGTGACCGATTGCGGGAATGACTTGCGTCGTCAGTGCATTGCCCGAACCCCGGGCGCTGGCAAGCGCGTAATACTCTCGGTCGGTGTCAGCGAGTACTGTCTGCTCGGATCCGTCGGGCTGCCAGCGGTCGAGCTGTCGCTGCTCGCCGTTGCCGTCTTCCGTAATCGCGTAGAGAGCATTTGTGGCGTCGTGGTACGTCACGTCCACGGGCCCCCGTAAGGAAGCCCGCCGATCGTTGACCGTCCACGTCGTGTCACGAACCGCGACCTCGGCGAGCGTGCTGTTCGCGATCGTGAAGTAGGACAAACGTTGATGGAAAGTCCTTGCATCCAGCGTGCTGCCCGAGTCGCGGAAGGTCCAGATGCGTCGGTGCGGTGCGTCGAGCGTCACGAGCGTCCGTTTGTTGATATCAGTGCCTGCCGCGAATAGCCGGCGGAAACTGCCAAATCGTACGGCCGGTGGGAGGTCGCGTTGGTACAGCGTGGATTCGCGCTCTGTCGTCGGGTTTCCGGTGCTCCCCGGGTCCGTAAAACCCGCGCACCCTGCATCGATCGCCGTCGGACACTCAGGGATGCCGTAGAAACCCGACGGGAGTTGGAGGCTGGCCTCCTCTGAAGCTTCGACGCTGAACGCGGAGAATGCCCATCCAAGATACTCCGCGGGCAGCGCTCGGTATCGCCGCAGGAATCGCCCGCTGGCCGCGTCAAACTCGTAGTAGTCGGTGCCCTGGACCACTAGCCGATCGCCAATGCTGCCTAGATGAACGCGGCCGAACGGATACAGCGACGTGCGGAACGCAAATGCAGCCGCACGCGTAAACGTGCGGCTGCTCAGGTCGAAGCGCCAAATGCCTTGAAGGTGCACGCCGTCTTGCGCATGATCGGCAAGAACGTACAGCGGTGCACGCACGGCGTCGGGTGAGGGTT
>DASWGL010000170.1:0-5572 GCA_036393735.1 Gemmatimonadaceae bacterium
GACTGTTGACACGGTGATGTGCCGTGCACCGATACCCAATCCCGCCGGCGAGTTGAGAACGGTGAGCGCGGGATCGACGGCTCTCCAGTTCATGAGTGGCTCGCCCATTCCCATGAAGACGACGTTCGTCACCTGAATGGGCGGAGAGAGCAGCCTCATCTCGCGCACCTGCCCGGCGATCTCGTACATCTGGAGATTGCGTGTGAATCCCATGGCCCCCGTAGCGCAGAACGCGCACTGAAGCGCGCAGCCCGCCTGGGACGAGATGCACAGTGTTAGGCGCGACCCTTCCGGGATCGCGACCGTCTCGATGAATTCCCCGTCCTCGAGACGGAAGAGAAACTTCTCCGTGCCATCGCTCGACGTCTGACGCGCTGCAAGCGCCAGGCGCGGGATTGTGAAATGGTCTTCGAGCAGGTCTCGAAAGGCGAGGGGCAGATCGGACATGGACGCGAAACTATCCGCCGGATTCTGCCAGAGGTGCCTCGCAACCTGGGAGCCGCGGAACGGCTGCTGCCCGTATTCCACGGCAAAGCCGCGTAGCTGCTCCTCGGCTTCTGAAGGAAGCATGTTGAGGAGGTTCTGCTTCGCCGGCAAATCCTCCCGACGCGTGTTTTTGTCCGACATGCTCCTTCCACCAAGTCTATGCAACTACTAAATTTAACCCCTCTCGATGGCTTATTCGACCCACACGTCCCGGCGCTGACCTCCACGGCCCCTACTTCCCGTTTCGCGACGGCCAGGCGCTCCCATCTGGGCGGAGAGCTCAGAACGTCTCACGTCGGCGCCAAAGTCAAACTCGGCGGCTGGGTACACCGTACGCGAAACCTTGGGGGAATCGTTTTCCTCGACCTTCGCGACCGCGCTGGACTCGTTCAGGTATCCTTCGATCCGAAGTGGACACCTGGTGACGTAATCGAGCGTGCCGGCAAGCTCGGCTTGGAGACAGTAATTACCCTCGAAGGTGAAGTCGCCGCGCGTCCCCTTGAAATGAGGAACGCCGAGATGGAGACGGGCGACATCGAGGTGAGGGCGAGCGATTTCAAGATCGTCGGCCCCGCGGAGACGCCAGCGATTCCAGTGGCGCGGGGAAGAGGTGAAAAGCTCCCTGCCGAGGAGCTGCGTCTCAAACACCGGAACCTGGATCTGCGCCGCAGTGAGCTACAGAAGAATCTGATTCTGCGGCACAGGCTTCAGCAGACGACGCGTCGATTCCTCGACGAGCGCGGCTTTCTGGAAATAGAGACTCCGATTCTGACCAAACCGACGCCCGAGGGAGCGCGCGACTACATCGTGCCGAGCAGAGTGCACCGGGGCGAGTTCTACGCGCTGCCGCAATCGCCGCAGCTGTACAAGCAGCTGTTGATGATCGCAGGGTTCGATCGCTACTTCCAGATCGCGCGGTGTTTTCGCGACGAGGACTTGCGTGCCGACAGGCAGCCCGAGTTCACGCAGATCGACATTGAAGCGTCGTTCATCGAGCCACAGGACATCATGTCGCTCTCCGAGGGAATGCTCGCGGCTCTGTTCAAGGATGGCGGCCACGAGATTCCACCGAAGTTCGAGCGATTGAGTTATGCCGACGCGATGGAGCGGTTCGGAACCGACCGTCCCGACATGCGCTACTCCCTCGAGGTCTTCGACGCGAGCGACGCATTTCGCGGGTCAGAGTTCGGCATAACCAACTCGGCCCTGGCTGCCGGCGGTCGCGTTCGCGGAATCAGGATTCCGGGAGGAAGCACGCTCTCTCGCAAGCAGGTGGACGAGATCGAGGCCATCGCCAAGTCGGCGGGCGCGGGCGGATTGATTCGACTCAAGCGGGGAGCGAGCGGACTCGAGGGTCCGGCCGCCAAGTTTCTGAGCGATAGCGCTGTACAACGTCTCTCTGTCGGAGAGGGGGAGTTGTGTCTGCTGGTCGCGGGAGAGGAACACGTCAGCAATCCGGCATTGGATCGCGTGCGCCAGGACGTCGCGCAGCGACTGTCAATGGTCCCGGCGGACCAACAAATCTTTTTGTGGGTGACGGACTTTCCAATGTTCATTCGCGAGCAGAACGGCACACTCAGCTCGGTCCATCATCCCTTCACTGCGCCCAACCCGGAAGACCTCGATCTGCTCGATTCGGCGCCCGAAAAGGTTCGTGCGCTCGCCTACGACGTCGTGTTGAACGGATTGGAGCTGGGCGGGGGGAGCATCCGGATCAACGACCCAGCTCTGCAGCGCAAGGTGCTGTCGCTGCTGGGCGTCGATTCCAAGACTGCCCAGCATCGCTTTGGATTCCTGCTGGATGCCTTGAGCGCGGGAGCCCCGCCGCACGGCGGAATCGCATTCGGCTTCGACAGGCTTGCGATGGTGCTGGCTGGAGCGTCCTCTCTTCGGGACGTGATTGCGTTCCCGAAGACTACCGCGGCGAGGGCGCTGTTCGAGGACGCGCCGTCCGCCGTTCCACCCGAAGACCTGAGGGAGCTACATCTTCAGAACATGACGAGTTGACGTGAGCGAAGAGACAACAATTCAGCGCCTCTCGACTGAAGGGGCGGACATGCTGACGCTGGCCGGCGTCAACGACGAGAACCTGGTCGAGCTGGCGCGTCAGACGGGAGCCAAGATCGCGCTCCGCGGCGAGACGCTGGCAATCAGCGGAAATGCGGAATCAGTCGCGCGGGCCATACCAATCGCCCAGCGCATGATCGACACGGCGAAGCAACAGATGCCCATGACCGCGGACGACGTGCTCCGTATGAGCATCGAGGGTCCGCGTGAGGGAAACGGAAACGGCGTAGACAGCGAGACGCGCATCGTTCTTCCCGGCGTCCGCAAAATCATTCAGGCGAAGACGAGCGGTCAGGCCGAGTACATGAAGCTGATGGCGGAGAACGACATCGTCGTCGGCATTGGACCAGCGGGCACGGGCAAGACTTATCTCGCGGTTGCCGCGGCGGTCGACGCGCTCGCGCGTAAGCGTGTTCGTCGCATCATTCTCGCGCGTCCCGCCGTCGAAGCCGGGGAAAGCCTCGGATTTCTTCCCGGCGACATGCAACAGAAAGTCGATCCCTATCTGAGACCGCTCTACGACGCGCTCGAGGATATGATGCCGCACGAGCGTGTACTGAAGTCGCTCGAGACGCGCACCATCGAGATCGCGCCGCTCGCCTACATGCGCGGACGAACGCTCGCGGATGCCTTCGTCATTCTCGACGAGGCGCAGAACGCAACGACCGCCCAAATGAAGATGTTCCTGACCAGGCTCGGCGTTAACTCGAAGGCCGTGATCACGGGCGACAAGACGCAAATCGACCTGCCCAAGAGGGAGGATTCGGGACTCGTTCAGATCGAGCGCATACTGCCGGGCATCGAGGGTATCGGGTTCTACTATCTCACTGACGCCGATGTCGTCCGCCACCGACTCGTGCGCGAAATCATCAAGGCGTACGCCGAGGATTCGGGCGTCTGATCAGACTCGCGCTGGGCTGACTGAATGAAGAGGCCGCCGCGCGGGCTCGCAATAGATATTTCCTCGAGTGTGCGCCGTCTCAGCGTATCGCGTGCGAGAGTCAGGGAAGCCGCCGTCGCGGCGCTGAAAGCTGAACGCGCAAAGGACGCCATGCTATCGATTACGTTCGTCGGGCGGGCCACGATATCGCATCTGAACCATCGCTACCTCGGGCACCTCGGTCCGACAGATGTGATTTCGTTCGGACTCGGCCGGGTCGGGAGACGGGGTGCCGTGGTAGGAGACATCTACATCTGCGCCGAGATCGCACGGGAAAATGCCAAAGCCCAGGGCATATCCGCTGGAGAGGAGCTGCTGCGCCTTGTAATCCACGGCACGCTTCACGTTCTTGGCCACGATCATCCAACGGGCGCGGGACATACCACGTCGTCCATGTGGCGCAGACAGGAGAGGATTCTTGCGCGCGTCATCTAGTCGCCTGATCGATGATTTCAACGCCGCGAAACCGGCGGCGCTGGCGCGCGTGGTCAGTATCGTCGAGAACCATCGAGAGGGATTCGAGGAGATACTCGGCTCTCTGCATTCGCGAACAGGGCGGGCACGACGCATCGGCCTGACCGGACCGCCTGGCGCCGGTAAGAGCACGATCACAGCGCTCCTCGTGAAGCGTTTTCGCGACGCCGGTCTCACGGTTGGAGTGATAGCCGTGGATCCGACGTCGCCGTTTACCGGTGGCGCGTTGCTCGGCGATCGCGTGCGCATGGAGAGCGTAGCGCTCGATCCAGGAGTTTTCATCCGCTCGATGGCGACGCGTGGCTCGCTGGGCGGTCTGGCGGCGGCCACACGCGAGGTCGCCGACGTGCTCGATGCGTTCGGGTTCGATCGGCTGCTGATAGAGACAGTGGGTGTAGGTCAATCGGAATTGGACGTGGCTCGAACGGCCGATTCGACCGTGTTGGTTCTCGTTCCGGAATCGGGCGATTCGATCCAGACGCTCAAAGCAGGAGTGATGGAAGTGGCCGACATCTTCGTCGTCAACAAGGCCGACCGGCCCGGTGCCGACCGCTTGCGCAACGACGTCGAGTTGATGCTGGGCCTGCGCAAAGGTGTTTCGTTCGGCAGCGTGCCCGCACATCACGGGATCGATCTCAACCGCGTTAATCCCGCGCGCGCGGCGCGCGAAGCAGCCGCCGCGTCCAATCCAGTCGAGTGGACGCCGCCGGTGTTGAGCGCGGTCGCGACGAAAGACGAGGGAATTACCGAGCTCGTGGCGGCGCTCGACCGTCACTTCGCTTATCTTGCCCAGAGCGGAAAGCTCAGCGCGCGCAGGCGAGAAAGACTGCGGGAGCGCGTGATGGATATCGTGGAGCAAAAAATCCGCGTCCGCCTGAGGAAGGATACGGCCACGATGAGTCGGCTCGAGCTGCAGCTACCATCGGTTGAAGAAGGACGCGCCACGCCATTCACCGTCGCCGACCAGCTGTTGCGACAGAGTGGTGAGCTCGTACGTGGAGATGATGATAAATGACGAAACTCAAGAGCCCCAGCTCCAACGGTGCAGCTGACAGCGAATTGATCGCGACGATCGAGGAGCAGAGCGCCGAGCTGCGCCTGCTTCGAAAGGAAGTCGCCGAGTGGCGGAAGAAGTACGAGAAGGGCGAAGTACGTGACATCGCGTTCACCAATTCGGAAAAGGAGCTTCGCCCGATCTACACGCCGCTCGATTCCGCCGAGACCAGCGCCGAAGCACTGGGAATGCCCGGCTTCTATCCTTACACGCGGGGCGTGCATCCAACCGGCTATCGCGGTCGCCTGTGGACGATGCGGCAGTTCGCGGGATTCGGGAGCGCGCGCGACACGAACGAGCGGTACAAGTTCCTGCTCGCACACGGGCAGACCGGGCTTTCGGTGGCGTTCGATTTCCCGACCTTGATGGGCTATGACTCCGATCATCCCAGGTCCGAGGGAGAGGTGGGCAAATGCGGCGTCGCAATCTCCAGCCTCGCCGACATGGAGACGCTCTTCGATGGGATCCCTCTCGATCGGGTGTCCACCTCGATGACGATCAATGGGCCCGCAGCGATGCTGTTCTGCTTCTACGTCGCTGCCGCGGAGCGC
>DASWGL010000171.1:0-1706 GCA_036393735.1 Gemmatimonadaceae bacterium
GACTGTTCTTCATCGTCTGCCGCAGGGGTCGCGCCGGGACGTTGTTCGCTGTCGCTGGCCGTGCCGCTGAAGCTGCGGATCGCTTTCCCCTGTCCGTCGAGCAGCTCGACCGTTACCTTCTGCGCCGGCTGGTTCAGCGAGTAGTCCACGGCAAGCGCCCGATCGAGCCCGCGCAGAACGTCCTGCGGCTTGTACAGATGCAACGCCTCAGTCGTCGTCTCCGTGCTCATCTGCCTGAGCGGCGAGATGTTGTCCATGACGTAGAAGGAACGCCCATGCGTCGCAATCACGAGATCGTGCGCTTCGACCTTGATGTCGTGCACCGGCGTGTCCGGCAGATTCCGTTGCAGCGACTGCCAGCTCGCCCCGTCGTCGAACGAGAGATAAATGCCGTGCTCGGTACCCAGATACAACAGCTTGGCGCGCACCGGGTCTTCCCGGATGGCGCGGGCGAAGTCACGCGGCGCGACGCCGTTGACGATCTTCGTCCAGGTCTCACCGCAGTCATCTGTGCGATAGATGTACGGGGCAAAGTCGTCATGCTGGTAGTGGTTCGCCGCAATGTACGCGGTGCCGGGCCTGAATGGCGATGCCTCGACCAAACTGATTCGCGCAAAATCGGGTAGGTCCTTCGGCGTGACGTTCCTCCAGTTTTTCCCTGCGTCGCGGGTCACGAAGACATATCCATCGTCCGACCCGGTCCAGATGAGATTCGCGTCTTTGGGTGATGGTGCGATGCTGAATACAGTGGAGTAGGTCTCGACGCCCGTCTCGTCCTTCGTAATCGGGCCACCCGACGGGCCGAGCGTGCTCGGATCGTGACGCGTCAAATCGCCGCTGATCTTGGTCCAGCTTTGCCCCTCGTTGGTCGTCTTCCACACGTGCTGCGAGCCGACGTACAGCACGCTCGGATCGAGCGGCGAGAAAACAATCGGGAACGTCCACTGGAAACGCTCCGCGATATCCTGTGACGGATATCCCATCGGATTGTCCGGGTACGGATTGATCTCGCGCATCTGGCCGGTCTTGCGGTTGTACCGAGTAGCCAGACCACCATAGCTGCCGGCGAAATAGATATCCGGATTGCGTGGATCGGATGCGATGTAGCCACTTTCGCCACCGCCCACGGCGTAGAAATCATTCGGATTGCCTCTGACGGCAATACACGCGGTGCTATTGTCCTGCTGCGCGCCGCACACGTGATACGGCACGTGCGTCGTTGTGATGACGTGGTAGAACTGGGCCGTGGGGAATGTTTGAGCGGTCCATGTCTCGCCGCCGTTCACCGACACGTTGGCACCGCCATCGTTACTCTCAATCATCCGCTTCGGATCGGTCGAGGAGATCCACAGATCGTGGTTGTCGCCGTGAGGCACGCGAATGGACTTAAACGTCTTGCCCCCGTCCGTCGAGCGATACATGCCGGTGTTCAGCGCGTAAACGGTGTCCTTTTCCTTCGGATCGGCGTACACCCGCGAGTAGTAGAACGCGCGCTGCCGCAGGTTGCGGTTCTCGTTCATCTTCTTCCATGTCGCGCCACCATCGTCTGACGCGAAGAACCCGCCATCCTCGGCTTCGATCTCCGCGTACGCGCGATTCCCGTCCGCGCCGGATACCGAGAGTCCCGTCTTGCCGATCGTGCCCCGCGGCAGCCCGGGGTTGCGCGTGAGCTCGGTCCAGTGCTCGCCACCGTCCGTTGACTTGAA
>DASWGL010000172.1:0-1732 GCA_036393735.1 Gemmatimonadaceae bacterium
CGTTGGGCTTGGTGTTGAGCAGCTCGGCGACCATCTGCGCCGCCAGTTTGCTCATCTCGTTGTAATTCTGCCTGATGACTACTTCCATGAGGTCCTCACCCTCTGTTCAGTCTTCACTCTGAAGCGGCACGACGATTCTAATAAGTTGGGGTCGCACTATATGCTGCGATAATGCGGCGGCGGCGGCAACATCATAGTTGCAGCATGACGAGCGCTTATCAGCCGTTGGGTTTCTGGCCATTCGAGCGTGGCGCCTGCGGCGCGGAACTTCTGATGTGCCTTGAAGTCAGATCGCTCGCAGCTGAACTTTGGCGTTAGACAGACGACTAAATGTCCAGCGCCTCATGTATATCCCGAGCGTCGTTCCGTCTTGGCCCTGGCCGGACTACCACCGCCATTGCGCGCGCTCTTCATCTGGCTTACCAATAGGCGACCCCAACCATTCCGGTAACGCCGATGAAGCGCAACGTCATGCTGATCGTCGCGTCATTGCTCTCACTTCTCTTAACGATCATTCACCTGACGCAGGACGTCATGCAAAAGGCCGAGGGAGCGGTCAAGTTCCCTATTCCGGTCGTGGTCTTTGCCGTGTGGCTGTACGGGACGCTCATGCTCTCCGATCGGGTCTGGGGGTACATCATCATGCTCCTCGGGGGGCTGATCGGGGCAGCCATGATCATTGTCCACTCGAAGGGAGGCGTGGTCAGCAATTCCGGCGACTTCTTCTTCGTCTGGACGATGTTCGCGCTCAGCACAACCGGATGGTTCACAGCGATCCTGTCAGCTCGCGGCATCTGGACGACGCTTCGCTCCCGTCGCCCGACACTGCCCGCCCAGTGACGTCGAGCCGCGCCGACGGCAGCGTCAGCGTAATCGCGGAATTGAAGTGGTCGACGATCTCCGTCGCCAGCACCATCGCACTTTAGAGGGAGATCCCGCGAAAGCGCTATGGCATGCCGTCGCGCTTCATCGGCCAAAAGGCTCATCGCCGCTGCTGACTCGTTAGCTGGCAGAAATCGAACTTCCCGACGCCATGGCTGAAGATCAATGGACTGAAGTCGATCGGTATTTCTCCAACAGCTTGCTCGCGACCGATCCGATTCTGGAGTCGGCGCTCGAAGCTAGCGTCGCGGCAGGATTACCAGCTATCAGCGTCTCGCCCAATCAGGGGAAGTTGTTGCAGATGCTGGCGCAGATTGTGGGCGCTCGGTCGATCCTCGAGATCGGAACCCTGGGCGGCTACAGTACGATCTGGCTGGCTCGAGGGCTGCGCGCGGGGGGACATTTAATCACGTTGGAAGTCGACCCGAGGCACGCCGAGGTCGCGCAGCTCAACGTCGCCCGCGCAGGCTTACAAAACGTCGTCGAGGTGCGGGTCGGAAACGCGGTGGAAATACTTCCGCAAATCTCGGCCGAACGGCGCGGCCCGTTCGACTTGATCTTCATCGACGCCGACAAGCCGAACATTCCTGTGTATTTCGAGTGGGCACTGAAGCTATCACGCCCTGGTACGCTGATCATCGTGGACAACGTAGTACGGGACGGAGCTGTGATCGATGCCGACAGCACCGATCCGAGCGTCCATGGAGTTCGGCGTTTCATTGAACTACTCGGCGCCGAATCACGCGCCAGCGGGACTGCAATTCAAACGGTCGGTATCAAAGGGTATGACGGTTTTGCAATCGTACTCGTTGGCTCTGCTACTTAGCGTTCGCTGCAACGGCACTCTTGT
>DASWGL010000173.1:0-6162 GCA_036393735.1 Gemmatimonadaceae bacterium
AACCGCGACCGGGACAAAGGAAACGAGCCAGCCGATCCTGAGCATCCAGCGGGGAACGGAGACGGTGCGTGCGGTTGCAGTAGACATCGGGTACCTCGGGGCTTTGAGTCGCGTTTCAACGCGTCGGGGCGTTGGGCGGCGGGTTGGGCGGTTCAAATACCGAACTGCTTGGCGTACTCCGCCTTCAGCCGCTGCCAGCCGCCGACCTTCATCGCCTCGGGACCAGCGATGCGACCGATGGGAGCTCCACTAAGAAGGCGATCCAGAACGTCGAGACAAATGTGCCACCCGGCAGCACCCATTGAGATGAAGCGGCGATCGATGTTGGTCCACAGCGTTAGGCGCGTGCCGCCACCAACGGCTTCGAGTTCCCACCGCATATCGAAGCCGCCCCAGTTGTACTCAAGCGCCTTGGGAGCGTCGGCTCGCGTCACTCTTGTTTCGGTAACGTGCGGCGTGGGCGCTCCCACCGTGGTGAGCTTCACCGTGGTTCCAACCGTGCCGAGGCTTGCATCGGCGTCGAAGGGCGCCCACTTGCGCAGCTGCGCCGGGTCAGTGAGCGCCTGCCAGACTTTGTCCGGCGAGTGGCGCAGTTCTCTGACGAGAATGAGCGTCCACTTCTCTCCGTCCTTTCGTACCTGCGCCCCGCTGGCCGGACCAGGCGTGTACTGCTCGCGAGCGGTCATCTCTTTCTCCTTGTCTTCCTTCTCGTTCGTGTTGATCGATCCATGCGGTCGAGATGGCGTTCGAGAGCATCCACATGAGCGGACCAGAACCGACGGAACGGAGCCAGCCAGGCAGCGACCTCCTGAAGTGGCTCAGGTTTCAGCCGGTAGAGACGGCGCTGTGCGTCCACCGTGGATTCCACGAAACCCGCCTCGCGCAGTACTCGCAGGTGCTTTGACACGGTCGGTTGCGGCATACGAAGTTGACGCTCGATCTCTCCAACCGACTGTTGTGACGAGACCAGGAGGCTCAATATCGCGCGGCGGTTCGGCTCCGCAATGATTTCGAACACAGATTCCATTCGCTTGATATACTCCACAGGGTATATACGTGTCAAGGTATATGAAGGCGGGAGCCAGGCAACGGTTTGAGTCGTCGGCAGAGTTTCTCAGGCAGGATGCAAGAACGGCGCGGAATGTCCGCGCCGTTCGAGTTGGAGCTAGCTACTTGTGCGTCAAGCGCAAATTAGCGCGGCAATGCCCAGGTAACTCCGAAGCTGAACGCAGTGTCGTCGATCAGATCCGCACCGGCCGCAAGCGTCAGGGCGGGACGCAGCACCAGCGACGGTGTCAACTGGAACCCGGCACCGGCCCCGAGGAGCAGGTAGTTATCGGACGCCGTAGTTGAGTTGCCATTCAGCTTGGCGCTGACTCTCGTGTGACCGAACGCCACCGAGGCAAACGGAAGGAGATTCTTCGTCTTCGTCATCGGCACTGATGTGCCGAACGACGCTCCGAGAGAGACCGTCTGTGAGCTGGTGTGCATGCTGGCGCCGCCAACATCAATGGTCGGACCGAAACCGAGCGAGAGCGTTCCGCCGGGGCACACTTGCCAGGCGCTCCTCTGCTGAAGCGGCATCGAGTAGCCGAGACCGCCATTCAGGACAACAGTGTTTCCGCTGACGTTGTTGTAACTCATCATGCCGACCGAGCCACCGGTGTACCAACCTTTCGAATGTCCAACGGACAGGCCGCCACCAAACGACGTCGTGTTGTTGCTCACTCCCAGCGAGCCGCCGACGTGGGTTGCACCGTTGCGGAACGGGAGGTCGCCTTGACACACTTGCGCAGTCGCCGCGGTCGCGCAGATCGCGACGCCTGCCACCGCACCAATAAGATTACTGAGCTTCACATGGCCTCCAGGCCAGGGGTGATCAGGTTCGCGAGTTCGCATGACGGAAGTCGAGCGGAGCTCGCACACCCTTTGGACGACGAGATCGCCGGGTGAGTCACCGGTAAGGGCTGTTCCAGGAGTTAATTTCCTGTGGCTTGCGGCGGGTTCGCTCGTCCGTGGGACTCCGTTTCGTTCTCCCTATTAGGTCGAGCTCTGTATGGACCTGAGCAAGACAATTCAGGACCTTCCCAATTCCGCTACCGGTTATTTCGGCTCAATGGCGGAATCGTATGACTCGCTGATACACCGGGCCGTGCCGCGCTACGACGAAATGATCGCTCGGCTGCTGGACTACCTGCCTCGTGATCCGCGGCGAGTGCTCGAGCTCGGTTGCGGCACCGGCAATCTCTCCCTGCAGCTCGCGAAAACGTTCCCACGCGCTGAGCTCACGCTGGTCGATGGATCCGCCGAGATGATCTCGCTTGTTCGCTCACGGATCGACGAATCGAGATCCGATTCAAACTCACGCGTCGCATATGTTGAAGCACGCTTCGAAACGCTCGATCTCCCTCCACGATCTTTCGATCTCGTGGTCAGTTCGATAAGCCTGCACCACGTCGAAGACAAAGCTGCACTCTACCGGCGGATTCGGGGTCTGATCCCTGCCGGCGGTCGCTTTTGCTTCGCGGATCAGATTCGGGGAGAGCCCGAATCGAATCATCGGGTGAACTGGGACCACTGGCTGGACTTCTGTCGTGAACCGGGCCACTGCACCCAGGAAGAGATCGAAAGTCTTTTGGATCACGCCGCGGCCCACGACCACTACGTGCCCTTGTCTGAGCACATCGCACTGCTATCCGCCTCGGGGTTCGCCGAAATCGATTGCGTATGGCGGAACTGGATGTGGGGGATAGTGACAGCGACGGCGGTGTGAATCGCGCGCCCTGCTCGGCGGCCTTCTATTGACAGATTGTCCGGCTTGCAGTATCGGTGTAACTCCCACCCACCTCCAGACCAGGCTGCATCGCCGGCTCAAACGACGGCCGAGTCGCCGTGTCTGGTGGCCTCGCGTAGCTCTCACTGTATGGAGGGAGGTTGTATGCGAATGAGTTGTGCTGTGATGGCGCTCACTCTGCTTCTCAGCTCAGTCCCGGCTGCAGCGCAGACCCGCACGATCACCGGAACGGTGACTGATGCGGCGACCGGACAACCACTGGAAGGCGCCAGGGTTGGCGTGCGCGGAACTGCGCTCTCCGTAACGACCGGAGCTGACGGCAGGTTCACGCTTGGCAACGTTCCCCAGGGAAACGTTATCGTTGCGATCCGGAGGATCGGCAACAATTTCGTCGACCTTCCGCTGCCCGCAGGTCAGAACGAGCTGCGTGTCGCTCTCACGCGTGATCCGCTCCGACTCTCTGATGTGGTGGTTACCGGACAGGCTACTGCGGTAGATCGCCGCAACCTGGCGAACGCCGTCGCGACAGTTAGCGGGGAAGAGGTCTCACGCGTTTCAGCGCAGACCGTCGAGCAGGCACTGCAAGGTAAAGTTGTTGGCGCATCGATCCAGGCCAACTCCGGAGCTCCGGGCGGAGGAATGCAGATGCGACTCCGCGGCGTGACTTCCATCAATGGATCGTCAGAGCCTCTTTACGTCGTCGACGGGGTCGTGGTGAGCAACGTTGCGATTCCTTCGAACCAGAATGCGGTGACGAGGTCCACACAGGGATCGAATCCGTCCCTGACTCAGGACAATCAGGTCAATCGCATCGCCGACCTCAACCCTAACGACATCGAGAACATCGAGGTGCTGAAGGGCGCGTCGGCGTCGGCGATCTACGGCTCGAGAGCGTCCAACGGCGTCGTAATCATCACCACTCGACGCGGGAGATCGGGGGAAAGGCGTATCAACGCGACGCAGCGTATTGGCGTCTCGAAGATTTCCAACACCCTCGGCTCGAGGACCTTCACTTCACTGGCCGACGCGACCGGTGCGTTTGGTGCGTCTGCGGCAAATTACTTCAAGCAGGGCGTCGTGTACGACCATGAGGAGGAGCTAGCGGGCCATACTCCAGTGTCGAGCGAAAGCGTGGTGGATGTGAGCGGTGGTGACTCCGACACACGCTATTTCGCATCGGGCCTCTGGAAGCACGACGGTGGAATCATCGACAACACCGGGTATGGGAAGCAATCGGTCCGCGCGAACCTCGATCAGGATTTCGGAAAGCGGCTGAACTTCAGCCTGCAGACGGACGCCACGAAGTCACTCGCCCAGCGCGGCCTCACGAACAACGACAACGCGAGCGTCAGCTTCTGGATGGTGTTCCCGTTCACGCCGAGCTTTGTCGACCTGCGCCGGAATCCAGACGGAACCTTTCCACCGAATCCTTTCGTGGCCAGCAATCCGCTGCAGACGGCGGCGCTGATGAAGAACGACGAAAAGGTGTTGCGATCTATCCTGTCTGGTCGCCTGACGTACAACGCGATCCAGAGGCAGGCGTATAATCTCAAGTTCACGCTGAACGGGGGGGCCGACCAGTTTTCCCAGGAGAACTCTCTTCTCTTTCCGCCGGAGCTCCAGTTCGAGCCGACGGACGATGGCGAGCCGGGCACCGCGCTCCTCAGCAACAGCAACAACGTGAATCTCAATCTCGGCACGAACGGCGTGTTCACTTTGACGCCGGCGAGTGGCGCCTTCACGGCGACTACATCGGTCGGAGTCAACGGCTCGAGCCGGGATCTCCGCACCTCGCGCATCGTGAGCCGCAATCTCGTGGGGGGACTAGGGATCGTCGGGGCGGGTACGGACGTTCGCGTGGTCGAGCAACGTCAACGTGTCGAAGATTTCGGACTCTTCGCGCAAGAGGAATTTCTGACGCTGAGTGAGCGGCTGCTCCTCACGGCAGGCATCAACGCCGACCGCAGCAGCGCCAACAGCGACACGAAAAAGTACTTCTACTATCCCAAGTTCTCCGGATCCCTCCGATTCCCCCAGCCATTCAGAGCGACGGATGAGGCAAAGATTCGTGTCGCCTATGGCCAATCGGGAAACCAGCCGTTATTCGGCCAGAAGTTCACGCCTCTGAGCGCGATTGAAAATATCGCGGGTCTGCCAGGGCTCGTCGTCCCGGTTCAGGGAACTGTGGGGTCCACCAATCTTCACCCCGAGCGGCAGCGCGAAGTTGAGGCGGGAGTTGACGCGACATTTGGTGGTGGACGTGCAGCGCTCGAGCTGACCGGCTTTCGAAAGGACATTTCCGATCTGCTCCTCCAGCGCACCCTCGCGCCGTCGTCGGGCTTCGGGTTCGAAGTCTTCAACGGCGGCAAGCTCCGCACGACGGGGGCGGAGGTAGCGGTAAACCTCGTGCCGATTCAGTCGGCGCAAACGGAGTGGATCTTCCGGACGTCCTTTGCGTCGACCCGGAGCAAGATCACTTCGCTCCCCGTTCCGACCTTCAGGGGACTCGGATTCGGAACCGCCTTGGGATCGTTCCAGTTCGAGGAGGGTGCGTCAGCGACCCAGATCGTGGGCAATGACAGCCTTCCCAATGGCGCGACGGTCGTCCGCAAGATCGGAGACGCGAATCCCGATTTCAACATGTCGTTCTCGAACAATTTGAGGTTCAAGCGACTGCGACTCTATGGCTTGCTGGACTGGCAGCACGGCGGGAGCATCATCAATCTCACGAAATTCCTCTACGATCTCGGATCGAACACGGCCGACTACGCCGACCCGATAACCTACGGAGGCCTGCAGACTACCAAGGGGGCAAATCGCCTCAGGCTGTTCCCGAAGCAGACAGGCGTGTATGTCGAGGATGCTTCCTTCATGAAGCTGCGTGAGCTGACGCTTTCCTTCGACGTGCCGGAGACGATGATTTCGCGATTTGGACGAGGCGTGCGAACCGCGGAGCTGAGCTTCAGCGGTCGCAATCTGTGGACTCATACCAACTACACCGGAATGGACCCCGAGGTGAGCAACTTCGGGAACCAGCCGATCGGTCGTAACATCGACGTCGCGCCCTTCCCACCGAGCCGGAGCTTCTGGTTCTCAGTGAGCCTGGGATACTGACCATGACAACCATGAGAATTCTATCGATGAGAGTCACGAGCTTGATCGCCACGGTCGCCGTGCTGCTCTTCGCAGATGCATGCAAGGACCTTATCGTTCCGGACTACAACAACCCGGGCCTCGATGATCTGATCAACAACCCTACGCCGACCAAGATCGCCCAGGCGTCGCAGGGATTGCTGGTGGGAACCCGCGTGGGAATCGGCGAGCAGAATGGTTATGTCTCGCTGCTCGGAATAGTAGGGCGGGAATCG